>JACRAM010000056.1 GCA_016213405.1 Bacteroidota bacterium | reverse complement strand
TGCGCTCGGAAAATTCGGCATCGCCAACATAAAACCCGGCAGCTACGATATAGAAGTTACCCTCGTGGGCTACAACACCCTCACCGAAACAAACATCCGCTTCGCCCCCGGCAAAGAACTAAAACGCAAATACATCCTAATAGCAATCCTGCCACCTCCACCACCGCCTCCTGTTCAGGTTCCGTAGTGATCCTCAGAAAATAGTCAACTCAAAACTTGACTTTTGATTTTTATTAGTGTTCCTTTGTCCTCGTAATTTTTAAATCCGGCTATCTGATCATCGCAATCTTGTCTTTTTTCTGTAATCTGTTTACTCGCAGCATAACTAACACACCATAAACTTTTTCTATGAAAAAATCCATTACACTTTCTGTTTTCCTGATTGCGGCAGGCATTGCCTGCTGTATTTCATCGTTTGCACAAACAACTGGCAATCTTGATGTGCAAACTATTCCTGATGGCGCAAAATACTGCGGGCAGGTGCAGTATGAAAATTATCTCCGCTCCAAAGACCCGTATTTTGATATGAAAAAAGAACGCATGGAAAAACAAATTCAGGCACAGTTGGAAAATTTTATGCAGCAAAGAGCAAACGGAAATCCCAATACATATACTTTATATACTATCCCAACGGTTGTGCATGTGGTGTATAGCACCGCTTCGCAGAATCTCAGCGATGCGGCAGTCACACAGGGCATTACACGGCTGAACGAAGATTTCAGAAAACAAAACAGCGATATCGGGCAGACTCCTTCCGTCTGGCAATCTATTACTGCTGATTTGGAAGTGCAGTTTTGTCTTGCCTCCAAAGACCCCAGCGGAAATCCCACCACCGGAATTATCCACAAGTCAACTACACATGGCGCTTTTACAACCGATGATGCTATAAAAAGCACCGCTGCCGGAGGAGATGATCCATGGAATTATAATAATTATTTTAACATCTGGATTGGAGACCTGTCGGGAGGATTAGGCGGCTACGGGGTATTTCCTCCTCTTAGTGCCAGTTATGGAGCCGTGGCGGATTACTGCACTATCACAGGGCTTTGTGCGGGCTATGGATTGAACCGTGTGATGGTGCACGAACTTTCTCACTGCTTTGCTCTCTACCACATCTGGGGCGATGACGGAGGTGCGTGTACCGGGGACGACCAGATTTCGGATACTCCCAATCAGGCAGACGCAAACTTCGGATGTCTTAGTTATCCTGCTATGGATGCCTGCTCACCTAATGCTGACGGGCAAATGTTCATGAACTACATGGATTATACTTCTGATAACTGCAAGGTGATGTTCACTGCCGGACAAAAAGCACGTGTGCAGTGGTGTGTTTCCAATTATCTCATGTCGCTGGTTAACTACAGTGCCACTGCCTGCACTCCCGCTGTAGCTATTGATGCGGGAATAAACAGCATTCTGACTCCCACCGGAACAATTTGCAGCGGCACTTTCTCTCCGGTTGTTAAAGTGAATAATTTTGGTGCGACTACACTTACATCCTGCACCATCAATTATCATTATGATTCAAACCCAAATCAAACACAAAGCTGGACCGGCTCACTGGCATCGGGGCAATCTGCCAATGTTACACTGCCAAGCATGACCGTTCCCGGAGGAGCGCATATTTTTTATTCTTCCACCAGCAATCCCAATTCTTCTACTGACCAAAACACAAGCAATGATCAGTCAACGTCTAACTTCACCGTAGGCACCACGGCTTCTTTGCCCCCCATCGTGGAAGGATTTCAATCCGCGTTTCCTCCTGCGGGATGGTCGCTCTACAATCCTAACAGCGATGTAACATGGGTAGCGAATGCCTCCATCGGAAATCCCGCCCCGTCTGCTCTGTTTGACAACTGCACGCAGAATGTTCCGAACACGCGCGACCAGTTGAGAACCACCGTATATGATTTTTCAAACGCAACTTCCGCGCAAATGACTTTTGATGTGGGCTATTCTCCCTGGGATAATACCTACAGCGATACGCTTGCCGTAGATTATTCGATCAATTGCGGAAGCACCTGGACACAGATTTACATCAAGGGCGGAATGACATTGGCTTCTGTTCCCTGTGCCATGAGCAACACGGTTACCTGCGGTCCCTATGCCGATGCGCAGGGATGCTTTACGCCTAACGGAGCCGGTGCATGGAGAAATGACAATATTAATCTTTCTGTTGTGGTTGGGCAGCCGAGCGTGATGTTCGCATTTGAAAACCATGCGCAATACGGCTCCAATTTGTTCATTGACAATATCAATATTACTTCTGTGGTGGGCATGGCTGATTTGTCTTCTGCCAGCGGGTTCAGCATGTATCCGAATCCCGCTTCCTCATCCATTACGATTCAGGGAACAACGCACTCGGAAAAAATTCACTATTCCATCTGCAATATTATCGGAGATGAAATAATAGCGGGAGATATTTCTGCTAACGGGAATTCATACACCGGAAACATTCAGGTGAGCGATATTTCCAAAGGAATGTATTTCATCAAAGTTTCTGACAAAAATTCCTCCTTCACCAAAAAACTGAACAAGCAGTAAGAAACAGTAATCGTCATGAGCGAAAGGGGTTATCATATTGTGATAGCCCTTTTTTATTTTAAGCAGGTAGAAAAAAAATCTACATTTGTTTCATAGTAACTCTTCCCCTATGAAACGCTTTTATTCTTGCTGTGTTTTCTTTTTTGTTTTTTCCATCTGCCATCTTATTTATCCCTTCGGGACCTCTTACCTCTTGCATTCACAGGAAACCTTTCCTGTGAACGGTGCGCCCGACAATCGCCATAACTATTATGCTTTCACCAACGCAAAACTGTATGTAGATTATCAAACGGTGATGGATAAAGCAACCTTGCTTGTTAAAGACGGAATGGTGGTTGATGCAGGCGTTCAGGTGCCGATTCCGAAAAGCGCGGTGGTCTATGACTTAAAAGGAAAAAGCATTTATCCATCGCTCATAGATATTTATTCCGCTTACGGAATGCCCGAAGTGAAAAAACCCGAGCGCAGCGGAGGCAGAGGTCCGCAGATGGAAAGCAATACCAAAGGCGCTTACGGATGGAATCAGGCGATTAAGCCGGAAACAGAAGCCGACAAACTTTTTTCTGCCGATGCAAAATCAGCAGAAGACATGCGCAAACTCGGATTTGGTGCAGTGCTCACATTCAAACGTGACGGCATCGCGCGCGGCTCATCCGTTTTTGTTTCGCTTTCAAATAATAATGAGAACAAAACCATTCTCAAAGACAAAGCCGCTGCCATGTATTCATTTGACAAAGGAACCAGCACGCAGGATTATCCAAGTTCTCTGATGGGCAGCATCGCTTTGCTGAGACAAACGTATTACGATGCGCAGTGGTATAAACAAATCACAAGCGATAAAGAATATAACATATCACTCAATAATTGGAACAAACTCCAATCGCTGCCGCAGATTTTTGAAGTGAACGATAAACTTTCTGCGCTTCGCGCTGATAAAATCGGAGATGAATTCAAAATTCAATACATCATCAAAGGAGATGGAGACGAGTACCAGCGAATGGATGAAATCAAAAATACCAACGCGCGTTTCATCCTCCCGCTGAATTTCCCGGCAACGTTTGATGTGGAAGACCCTTACGATGCCGCCCTGGTTTCGTATGCCGAACTCAAGAACTGGGAAATGGCTCCTGTCAATCCTTCCGCATTTGAGAAAAAATTTATTTCGTTTGCGCTTACTACGGATGGGCTTAAAGACAAAAAAGAATTCTGGAAAAACCTCCGCAAAGCAATTGAATACGGATTGAGCGAGAAAACCGCTTTAAGAGCGCTCACCGTTTCTCCTGCTGAAATACTCGGCATGCAAAATCAAATCGGCTCGCTGAAAAAAGGAATGATCGCCAGCTTCATCATCACTTCAGGCAATCTGTTTGACGAAAAAAATGTTATTTATGAAAACTGGGTGCAAGGCGACCAGTACGTTCTGAGAGACATGAACGTGACAGACATTCGCGGCAACTACAATCTCAAGGTCGGAGCCGGCACATTCAATCTGAAAATATCCGGTGAAGCGGAAAAACCTAAAGCGGAAGTTTCCGCCAACGACACGCTGAAAGCAGAAACCAATATATCACTTTCAGGAAAACTTATTTCCATCAATTACATTTTCAGGAAGGACGATGGCACTGTGCGATTGAGCGGAAATGTTTCTGAAGTTCCGTTAGCGATGAAAGGTAAAGGACAAATGCCAAATGGAGACTGGATAGAATGGAACGCAGAATACAAATCCCCTCTTGAAACAAAAAAGGACACCATTAAAAAAGATACTATCCCCTCCCATTTAGGAGAGGGGAAAGGGCTGAGGAGCTATCCCACCCTCGATGATGTAATTTATCCTTTCACTGCTTACGGGCAGAAAAAACAAGACACTTCACTGATGGAAAAGTGGTGGAACCGCTGGGATGCCGTCATTATTAAAAATGCAACCGTGTGGACAAATGAAGCGGATGGCATTCTTAAGAATAAAGACGTGATGATAACAGACGGAAAAATTGTTGCGATTGGAACTAACTTATCAGCGCCTTCAACTGTCAAAGCAAAAATAATTGATGGCACGGGGAAACATCTTACAGCAGGAATCATTGACGAACATTCTCACATTGCCATTTCACAGGGAGTCAATGAGGGAACGCAGGCGTCAAGCGCTGAAGTAAGGATAGGTGATGTAATTGACTGTGAAGACATAAACATTTACCGGAATCTTGCCGGTGGAGTGGTTGCTGCGCAATTGCTTCACGGTTCTGCAAATCCCATAGGAGGGCAGTCAGGAATTGTAAAGCTCCGCTGGGGAAAATCTCCGGATGAAATGAAAATCAAAGGAACTGACGGTTTCATAAAATTTGCGCTCGGAGAAAATGTAAAGCAAAGCAACTGGGGAGATTTCAATACGGATCGCTTTCCTCAATCAAGAATGGGAGTGGAGCAGGTATATTATGATTTCTTCACGCGCGCGAAAGAATATGATTTGAAATGGCAAACATATGCCGCCACCGTTTCCAAGTCGAAAACATTTATTCCCGCTCCGCGCATAGATATTGAGATGGATGCGCTGGTGCAGATTCTCGACAAAAAAAGATTTATCACTTGCCATTCGTATGTCCAGTCAGAAATCCTCATGCTCATGCACGTAGGCGACTCAATGGGTTTTCAGGTGAATACCTTCACGCACATTCTTGAAGGATATAAAGTGGCGGACAAAATGAAAGCGCACGGAGTGGGTGCTTCTTCCTTTTCTGACTGGTGGGCGTATAAAATGGAAGTGAAAGAAGCTATACCTTACAATCCAACGCTGCTGGAAAAAATGGGAATTGTCACCGCAGTGAATTCGGATGATGCGGAAATGGCAAGAAGATTAAATCAGGAAGCCGCCAAATCAATCAAGTACGGAAATCTTTCCGAAGAAGAAGCGCTGAAGCTGGTTACGCTCAATCCCGCGAAACTTTTACACTTGGATTCTCACATGGGAAGCATTAAGGTTGGCAAAGATGCCGATGTGGTGTTGTGGACGGACAATCCTCTTTCCATCTACGCAAAAGCTGACAAGACAATTATTGACGGACAAATTTATTTCGATGCCGATGCCGATAAAAAACTCCGCGAGGAAATGCACAGCGAACGCGCGCGCATCATCAACCTGATGATTCAGGCGAAGAAAGGCGGTGAGCCAACTCAAAAACCGGAGAAGAAAGAGAAGAAGGAATATAATTGCCATGAAGAATTGGAAAGTTCTTCAGAGTATTAATAAAACACATACTCATACTGCAGAACGAGATTCCCCTCCACCAGATTTTTTTCAATAAGCAATCCTTTCGGATTATACGTTTCAGAGTAAACAAGTTTCTGTCCCGTATAGTGTTCAACAATTTTATTTTTTTTCTTGTCCGGTTTTACTTTTAAAATGGTTTTGTCTGGCGATGCTTGTTTTTTTTCCGCTTGTTTTTCAGCAACCGGATAAGGCGGATAAGCAAGCGTTGCGGGAGGAGCATACGGTTCGCTGAAGGTTTTCAAAACTTTTCCTTTCGTGCTCGTCAGCGTGCAGGTGATTTTTTCTTTCTCATATTTTTTCTTTTCGTTTGTTTTGGCAACCCCGTCTGTAATGTTTATCTCGGTAAGCGCACCCTGTTTATCATAGTGATAGGTAAAAAATTTGTGCTCCGTCATTTTTCCTTTTTCGTAGCGGATATACTCGGCAGGCAATCCCTTCGCATTATATTTTATAAAATCTGAAACGTTCTTTGGAAAATAATTATTGATGGTTCTTTCAAGAGGAACTCCGTTGCCGGCATATTTAATATCATCATTCGAAATGGTATCTTTTCGTACCAGGATTTTTGAAAAGGAAGATTCTGTTTTCTCTCCTTTGGCAGAATAAGAATATTCCCATTTCACAACCGTCTGCGACATTTCTCCTTCGTAAATATCTTTACGGTAACTGCTCAGCAGCCCTTCATAGTTGTAGTTATACGCTTCGCTGAAAGAAGCAAGCTTTGCCGAATCTGCATCAATCTTTCCTTCACGGTATTTAGCAAGCGATCCTTTTTCAGTAAACTCCCATTCTTTAAATCCATAAGTGCCGGGCGCGGCTGCATCAGGCCAGATGTGTTTGGTGAGGCATCCGTTCTCGCTGAACTCCCGCACGTTGCTGAATGTTTTTTTCTTTGTCTTTTTATCCGCCCTGTATTCCCATTGCTCCAGCACTGAATTGTTCCGGAGAACCGCAGTTCCGCTCGTGTCGCAGGGTGCGGGAGTGGTTTGGGAAAAAGAAGTTTCTGAAAATAAAAAGGTGACAACAAATGAATAAAGAAATAATTTCATAAAAAGGATTAAGTGAGCTAAGATATTATTTTTTTTTGTCCGCCAGCCCATAGGAAGTTTTCAGCCAGTTCAGTAGTTGCCTGTCCACTTCTTTTGGATTTTCCAGCCGTACATAATGAACCGTTTTGTTTTTTGTATAGCGAAATGTTTTATAAATCGGAAATTCATTTGTTTCTTCTGCAAGAAAAAACTCTATATCAAGAAATGACTTTTTCAATCCGATTCCAAGAAACGTGCTGAGATTTTTCAGCAGAATACCGTTCTTCACCGGACTCACATTCACTTTACCGAATTTTTTTGTTTCCTTCAGGATTTTTTCATACACCGCTTTCACGTTTGGATTTTTCCCGGTGAAATGTGAATCAGGATTCACCTTCACGCAGGAGTGATAACTGACTGCGTGTTTGAACAGGCGGTTGCATGTGGGACAATTCCAGGGCATGTAAATTTAATGGTGGTCAAATATACCACCCATTTCTATACCATCGGTTCGATAGCGGGCGAATCAATCCTTCGGCTGATAATCAGGTTTCCAAAATGAAAGTCTCACGTCTCAAGTTCCAAGTCTCAAGCCCCAAAGATTTTTTCTTGGAACTTGGTACTTGGAATTTGGAACTTGTCTGAAGGACTCCTTCGGAGGGGCTTTACTTAGCTGTTCCTCTCCATCTCCCCATGCGCCTCCGCAATCTTCCCCTCCTCAATCGTTGACAGCACATGCAGGTCCGTGTAAGCATCCTTCTGCATCTTCAGCGTATAATGACCCGCATGCAATCTTCGCATTTCATAAATTCCATTTGCATTTGTAGTGGTCGTCATCGTGCGTGTTGCGCTTCGTGCATTTATTCTTGCACGGTGAACGGGAGCGTTAATGCTTATCAGCACACCTTCAAGCGGTGCGCCCGTAATTTTATCTCTCACAACACCCCTCACACCGCTTCCACCGCTTCCGCTGTCCACAATGATTCTTGCATTCTTGTGCGTCTCAAAAAATTCCGGCTGGCTCTTCTTCAGCGTTTCCATAATGCCATCTATGATTTTTAGCGGCTCATCCATTTCTCGGAACAACCTCGTAATCGCCTCAGTAGCATTCTTGCGGATGTTCAGCGCCACTCTCGGTTTCGGTATCATCAGCGCGTAAGCCGCAATCGCTGCGCTCAGCGCGTTCACCTCCGTGCCCGTCACATTGTAATCTCCCAATGAACCAATAATGGCAGTGGCTTCATCCCTCACAATCTTCAACCGGTCAGCCACAACCGTATCCCTCGCCTTTTCTAGTTCATGTCGGGTGTAATCAATTCGCTTCAGCAGGGTGTTGTCATTGTTCGCCCTCGCAAACGCTTTCAATCCCCCGATTACAATCAATCCCGCATCAATCGCATCCTCTTTCTTCTCTTTCTTGTCAATACGCACACCGCGCAGATCCTGTTCTTGAATCAACCGCACGCTCTGTATCGCTGCAATGTTGGTTCCCAGTCTGCTCACAGCAATCACCATGGCGGCAATACCGCCCCACAAACTGCTGTTGTCGTTCATCACTTGCTGCGTGGTCAGTCCCATGTTCAGCTTGTCTTCCAAATGGTCTTTCATTGTATTTTGTTTTTGCTCCACCGTTCCACACGCTGCTCCCCTCTCCTGAAGGAGAGGGGCAGGGGTGAGGTCGGGTGAGGCGTTATCCTGTCACGTTATTGCTTCAGGATTCAGCTCGATTTTTTATGTCTTGCCTGAGTAGAGTTTCTTCATTATATATAGGTATCTGGTTTTATTTTTTTTGTCTTTTCCATCTGCCCTCTGCCATATTACATCTTACATATATGATGCCAAACCACCCGTTTTCCCTATGAAAAAGTTTGTTAAATTATGTTAAACGATAAAATATTTCTCTCCCGCTTTTCGTTTGCCCCGCTTTTTTTATTCCCGCTTTCAGAAACTTCTCTCCCCTTTGGGGGAGAGACACAGAGAGGGGGCAACACCCACCCCCGCAAAAAAAACCTCTCAACTTTCTTTTACTTTACTCCCTCTCTATTCATAGAGAGAGGGAAGGGGTGGGTATTTGAAGTAAATATCTATTAACAATTTTTAGGAATCGTGATTTTAGTATTACTTTCGCTGAAACGCCTGTAATATGCTCAAGGAAAAGAATAAAAAAAAGTATAAAAACAAAGTAAAACCAAGCTTTGTTAAAGAATCTGATGATGAACGCTATTTTTTACATCCGCCTAAACATCTAAGCCAAAACAGGCAAGAGACTTTCCTATCAATCAAGCAAGCGAGCGAATGGGCAACTGATTACTTGAAAAAAGAAGTTACCACATCAAATATTTCTTATCTCATACAATACGGCAGAGTAAAAAAAATGGGCGATAATGGCTCTACGCTCGTTGAAAAAAATGAATTGCTTAAATATTATGAATCGTTAAATGGTAGCAGAGAATTAAATTGGAAAGAAAAATTAGGCAATGATTTAAATTGGACACTTTCATTTGATCAATACAAAGAATCAGAAACCACCAAGCATGTTCACCGCCTTCATCCATACAAAGGAAAATTTATTCCTCAGTTGGTAGAATATTTTTTAGACAGCAAAAAGGATAAATTCAAAAAAGAAATTTATTTCAAAGAAGAAGATATTGTACTTGACCCTTTTTGTGGGAGCGGTACAACATTGGTGCAAGCAAGTGAATTGGGAATGCACGCCATCGGAATAGATGTTTCTGCTTTCAATGCGATGATTAGTAATGTTAAGGTAGGCAGATATGATTTTGTTCTCATTCAAAAAGAAATCGATAAGATTTCAGAAGAATTAAAAAAGTTCATAGCAAAATCAAAGATTGACGAATTTGAAAATGCCTTGCTGGAAGAATTAAATAAGTTCAACAATAAATATTTCCCCGTTCCCGAATACAAATACAACCTCCAGCGCGGAAAAATAGATGAAAACAAATACGGAACAGAAAAAGAAAAAATGTTTTTCCCAGTATTTGAAAAACTAGTTAAGAAATACAAGATTAAACTAAAGCAAAAACAATCCAAAACATTTTTAGATAAATGGTATTTTGAAAATGTTCGGCAAGAAATTGATTTCGTTTACAAGAAGGTTCGCAAAATAAAAGATAAAGATGTTCGGAATGTTATAAGTGTTATTCTTAGCCGGACAATCCGCTCATGCCGTGCAACTACACATGCAGATTTGGCCACTTTGCTTGAGCCAGTTAACGGAACTTACTATTGTTCCAAGCACGGAAAAGTTTGTAAACCTCTTTTTTCAATTTTCAAATGGTGGGATTCATACAGCAAGGACACAGTTACCCGCTTCAAAGAATATAAAGAGAAAAGAAAAAATAATTGTCAGCGATGTTTAACAGGAGATTCACGAAGCATAGACATCTTTAAAGAACTAAAAGAACAAGACCCTTATTTCTCCCGCTTTGCAAAAAAGAAAAAAATAAAAGGCATCTTCTCTTCTCCGCCTTATGTTGGCGTCATTGATTATCATGAACAGCACGCCTATGCGTATGATTTATTTCGCTTTGAAAGAAAAGATAATCTTGAAATTGGTCCGCTGTCTAAAGGGCAGGGGCGCGAGGCAAAAGAATCTTACGCAAAAGGAATTGCAGAGGTATTGAATAACTGCAAAAAATTCTTTGTTGAAGATTACAATGTGTTTCTTGTAGCCAATGATAAATACAATATGTATCCTACCATTGCTGAAAATGCCGGAATGAAAATCGTAAATCAATTCAAGCGCCCTGTATTAAACCGCACAGAGAAAGATAAAGGCGCTTATTCGGAAATAATTTTTCATTTGAAAGAAAAATAAATGTCTATATCCAAATCCGAAATACAATCCATAGAAGAAGTTCTGAAAAATTGCTTGCGCAATAAATTCAAGAACTACAATCCTGAGCCAGCATCAATGCCTTTTCACACGCGTTTGCTTGGCACAGATAGACTGGCATTATTTTCATTTATTCATTCCCTCAATACTAATTTTGGAACAAGTGTATTCGAACCCGTTGCCGTAGAAATAGCAAAAAAGAATTTCTTGACGGTGCAAATCCATAACAAAGTTGGAAACCAAATAAGCGAAAGCGCACATAAAGTGATTCAGGAAATAATGGATGGCTTATCTACTGCCGATGTTTCTCCGAATAAACATAAAGAGATTGAAGCCATCAGAAAAGTTTGCCAGAAAGGAAAGATGAAAAAAGTAAAACCTACTGTGGTGGATGTTTGGGTAGAAAGCAAATCAAAAGAATTATTTCTTTTCGATATTAAAACTGCAAAACCGAATGCAGGTGGATTCAAAGAATTTAAAAGAACATTATTGGAATGGGTTGCAGTTGTTCTTGCAGGAAATCCAAAAGCAAAAATCAATACGCTGATTGCGATTCCGTACAATCCGTATGAACCAAAACCGTATTCCCGCTGGACCATGCGCGGAATGTTGGATTTAGATAATGAACTTAAAGTAGGAGATGAATTTTGGGATTTCCTCGGAGGCAAAGGAACTTACCCGGAATTGCTTGATTGTTTTGAACGCGTTGGAGTAGAACTCAGACCTGAGATTGATAAGTATTTTTCAAGGTTTAAGTAAAAAGAGCCTACTTTTGAGCGATGTTACAACAGCAAGTTATTGAAGAGGAAAAGGCAAAACCATTTCTCAGATGGGCTGGAGGCAAAAGAAGATTACTTAAAGAAATTGAAAACTATATTCCGGAAAAATTCAATGACTACCATGAGCCCTTTTTAGGAGGTGGATCGGTATTTTTTCATTTATCTCCTACAAACAAATGTTACTTATCAGATTTAAATAAGGATTTGATCAATACCTATATTCAAATTAGAGACAATGTAGATAAAGTAATCACTGGATTGGAGGAATATAAGAATACAAAGAGATTTTATTATGAGGTAAGGAAAAACAATGAGACAGGAAAAATAAAACAAGCAGTACGATTTATTTACTTAAACAGAACTTCCTTTAATGGTATATATAGAGTGAACCGTGATGGAAAATACAACGTACCTTATGGATATAGAAAAAAAATTAATGTTGTTGATAAGGAAACTTTATTGATTGCCAGCGAACGATTACAAGGTGTTATATTAAAACATCAAGATTTTGGAAAATCATTAGCAAAAGTAAAAGAAGGAGATTTGGTTTTTCTCGATCCGCCATACACAGTTGCCCATGAGAACAATGGTTTTATTGCATATAATCAAAAAATATTTTCCTGGCAGGATCAAGTTAGGCTTAAAGAAGTAGTCACTATACTTGAAAGAAGAGGCGTGTATTTTATTGTTACTAATGCCTATCATCAATGTATAAAAGATTTATATAATAATATAGGAGGTTCTGATCGTCTTGAAAGATTCAGTGTTGTTGGTAAGTTAATACCTATTGGTGAATCAAGAAAGGCAAAAGTTATTTCAGCAGTTTGCTACTGTGATGGAAAAAATATTAAGATTTTCATTGGAGAAACAATAGGTAAGATCTCAGATAAAGGAAGAGGCTCAAAAGGGTTTCAGTTTGATCCTATATTTATACCAACTGGTAGTTCAATAACATATGCTGAAATGGATCTTAAAGAAAAGATGTCATTTTCACAAGCAACAAAATCTTATGGAGCATTAATTGCTTTTTTAAAAACTTTATGAATCTTTATTGAAACCTGCTTCATTATTCACTTGCGCTGGCCGGGATTTAGTTTGGATGTTAGTTCGGTAATCCCGACCTGAGAGTTCTAGGCGTGAGGTCAATATTCCCTCCCCCTTGGGGGAGGGACAAAGGGAGGGGGCAATTCAGGGTGAGCTTTGCAATCCGCACCAATTACTTCACCATCCCGCTCAATTTCCTGACAAAACCAGAAAGATGATTGACAATCAGAGGCAGATGATGAACACTCCGCTCCATGTACGGCACCCTTCGCGCCATCCGCACCATTTCCGCACCGCTTCCGCTCCTGTACGCACCTGCCCCGATGACAATCGGGGTCGCCCCGCTACTATACGTATCACTTCCGCTCCTGTCGCAGCGTTCCCGCTCCTGTACGCACCACTTCCGCTCCTGTACTCATCGTTCCCGCTCCTGCACGTATCACTTCCGCTCCTGTCGCACCTGCCCCGATGACAATCGGGGTCGCCCCGCTCCTGTCCGCACCGTTCCCGCACCTGTCCGCATCGTTCCCGCCTCTCTCCGCGTCTTCTGCATTATCCTCCCTCTCCTTTTTTATGTCTTTTTCTCCACTTCCCCGTTTCTCCGTTTCCTCTTCCAGCGTTTCTCCCTTTAGGGCGGGGCTTCTTACCGTGAGGCAAAACAAAAACCCCCGATACTTTTCAGCACCAAGGGTTTCTGTATTTGTTGTATCCATTCCCCTCTCCTAAAGGAGAGGGGTTAGGGGTGAGGTCATCTGAACAGCACCACCCTTCTGTTCACCGTTCCTTTCTCCGTCACGATCTCAATAGTATAAACTCCTTCCGTGAAGGCGCTGGTGTTGATCAGGTATGTATGTTTCATCAGCCCGCCTCCTTGCACCTCATCGCTCTTCATCACGCTTACTCTTTCTCCAAGCATGTTGAGCATATAAATGTTAATGGGAGTTTCTATCGTGGAGTTGAACTCAAGCGTGAACTGGTCTATCGCTGGATTGGGATAAATAGTTACATCCTGCACCGCGTTGCCGAAGTCAATCACGCCCAGCGGATTTACAAGAACCAGTATGCTTACACTGCTGGAGCATCCGTATTGGTTGGTGCCGGTTACGGTGTAAGTAGTGGTTACAGAAGGATTCGCCACAACGGTTGAGCCGGTAGTTGTGTTTAATCCCGCAGGCGGAGCCCATATATAGGTGGATGCATTATAAGCAGTGAGATTGGTGGAATTGCCCAGCAGAATAGCGGTGGAATATGTATTGGCAGTTACCAGCGGAACAGGATTGATGGTGAGCACAGCCGTATCAGCCGGAGAATTTCCGCATCCTGCAGCGTAATCAGTCACATAGTAAGTGTAAATTCCCACCGCGGTGATGCCTGTGGTGTATGTGCTTCCCGCATGCACCATGTTGATGAGCGTAACATCGCTGTACCACTGCGGATTTGCTCCGTTGGAACTGAGTACGGATGAACCGCCATAACAAATAGTCACATCAGTTGCAGTTGGTTCAAGCGGAACTGCGTTGATAGTGAGTGTTGCAGAATCTGCAGAACTGCTTACGCATCCTGTTAAACTGTCCGTCACCCAATACGTGTAAACACCCACAGCGGTTTGTCCGGTGTTGAAACTGTTTCCTGTGTTCACAAGAGTAGTGAGTGCCGCATCACTGTACCACTGAACATTTGTTCCGGTGGATGTGAGCGGAGGAATCGGATTGCCGGTACACACTGCCACATTGTTCGCAATCGGAACAGGAGGAGAGAGCATAATAGTGAGCGTTGCAGTATCAGCAGCGCTTTCGCAGCCGGTTATTCCATCCAGCTGAGTTACATAATAAGTATGCACGCCAACAGATGTTTGTCCGGTTGAATAAGAATTTCCGGTGAAGACAAATGCACCCGAAGTATCATACCACTGCACGTTTGTTCCGGTGGAAGTTAAATTCGGAATGGCTGCTGCCGAACAAACTGCTGTATCAAGTGCAACAGGTGTTGAAGGCAAAGCATTTATTGTCAGCAACACCGAATCCGCAACACTTGCACATCCGGTTACCGTGTTGGTCTGCGTTACGTAGTAAGTATAAGTGCCAGCCGCAGTTTCTCCTGTCGCGAACGTATCGTTCACAGAAACAATTGCCATCGCAGTATCATACCAGGTAATGTTTGTTCCAACGGCAATCAGATCGGGAGTAAGACTTCCGAAACAAGTGGCGGTATCATTCACTGAAAGTGTTGCCGGCAATGCATTAATCACAAGCACCGCAGGGTCAGCAGGACCTTCAGGACATCCCGGTGTGCTGTCAGTTGCGAAGAATGTATAGGAACCCACAGCGGTCATTCCTGTCGAAAATGGATTTCCGCTGAAGAGAGGATTCATCAGTGCATCATACCAGTTAATAATTGTTCCGGTTGTTGAAACTAAATCCGGAATCACGGAACCGAAACAAGCATCCGTATCAGAAACGGAAGGAGGCAATGTCGGTTGTGTGCTGATGATTAAGTAAACTGTATCCTGCGGACTGGAACAAGTAGTGACAGTGTTGGTCTGCGTTACATAATAGGTGTAAGTGCCCACTGCAGTTTGTCCCGTGTTGAACGGACTTCCGCTAAAGACAAGCGCCCCTGAAGTGTCATACCACTGAATGTTTGTTCCTGTGGCAACCAGTGGAGGAACAGGATTTCCGAAACATACCGCCACATCCGGAGCAAGAGGAGGAGCTATCGAATTTATTGTGAGCAGGACTGTATCGCCTAAGCTTTCGCAGGTGGTTACCGTATTGGTTTGCGTTGCGATGAAGGTGTAAGTGCCGGGTGCGCTTACTCCCGGAGGGAAAGGACTTCCCGTAGTCACAAAATTTCCTAAGCCATCATACCAGGTAATGTTTGTTCCTACAGCAGATAAGTTTGGAATAGGATCTCCAAAACAAATCGCGGTGTCATTGCTTGCTGTTGGAGTTGCAGGCAATGCATTGATGGTGAGTGTAACAGTATCTGAAGGACTTTCGCAAGTGGTTACAGTGTTTGTTTGAGTCACCATGTATGTGTAAGACCCAACCGCAGTTTCTCCTGTAGCGAACGGACTTCCGGTTCCAACTACAGCGCCTGAAGTATCATACCACTGTATGTTTGTTCCCGCTGCAATCATGTCAGGAATGATTCCGCCAAAGCATGCGTTCTGATTGGAAGATACCGGAACAGAAGGAAGCGCATTGACGGTGAGCAACACGGTGTCGCTCGGACTCTGAACAAAATTTATTGTCTGCGTAACATAGTACGTGTACGTTCCGGCAGCAGTTTGTCCTGTAGCAAACGGACTTCCTGTTCCTGCAAGAATTGTAAGAGCAGGATTGCTCCACCACTGAATGTTTGTTCCCGCAGCAGTTAAATCCGGAACCGGTTGACCGAAGCAGACTGTTCCTCCTACTCCCAGCGGAGCGCCCGGGAAAATGGTGAGTATAACTGTATCCTTCGCGCCTTCGCAATTATTCATCGTCTGCGTTACATAATAGGTATAAGTTCCTATTGCAGTTTCTCCGGTGTTATAGGAATTTCCTGTACCCACCACTGCGCCTGAAGTATCATACCACTGAACATTTGTTCCGCCTGCGGATAACACCACAGGAGGTGTTCCAAACGAAACGTTCGTATCATTCACAGCAAGGGCAGGAGTGAAGTTGATTAAAAAGTTTACTGTATCAGAAGGGCTCTTGCATCCGGTTGTTGTCTGCGTTACATAATACGTGTAAGAACCGGCAGCAGTTACTGTGGGCGTAAAGGCAGCTCCTGAAAAAACAAGCGTTGTCAAAGTTGGATTGCTCCACCATTGAATATTTGTTCCGGCTGCTGTGAAAGTTGGATTCGGATTTCCAAAACAAATGGTATCTCCCTGCGGAACAGAAACCGGAGCAACGGGAATGGGATTAATGGTAACATTAATAACATCTGTTCCGGTGCATCCTCCGGCATTAGTCACCACAACTGAATAAGTTCCGGTAACCGAAACTATGATTGACTGAATGGTTGCACCTGTTGACCACAAATAATTTGAAATCGGATTTCCTGCATTCAATGTTACCGTTCCACCGCATTGAGTGACATCGGCTCCAAGATTTACAACAGGAACAGGATTAATTCTGAATGTAACTGTATCGGATGGACTCTTGCAACCAAGCGAAGACTGAGTAACATAGTACGAATATGTTCCGGTTGCAGTCACAGTAGGAGTGAACGGACTTCCAGCGAAAACAAGCGTTGTTGTTGTCGGATTGCTCCACCACTGAATATTTGTTCCGGCTGCGGCAAAAGACGGATTCGGACTTCCAAAACATATCGAATCTTTTTGCGGAACAGATACAGGTGCAATAGGAACAGGATTGATCGTAAGCACGGCAGTATCAGCAGGGCTTTGCGGGCATCCGGCAACACTATCCGTTACAAAGAATGTGTAGGTGCCGATAACTGTGAGCCCTGTATTATAAGGACTTCCCGTGTAAATCACAGGAGTCAACGCTGGATTATTGAACCACTGCGGAATTGTTCCGCTTGAGGTAAGAACCGCAGGGCTTCCAACACAGACCGCTACATCATTTGCAGTTGGTTCTACAGGCGCGCCATTAATGGCAAGTGTTACTGTATCGGATTTACTCCTGCATCCGGTTGCTGTATCAGTCTGAGTTACATAATAGGTATATGTTGCAACTGCTGTCTGCGTTGTAGCAAAAGGATTTCCGGTAAATACAATCGGTGCCAGTGTTGGATTGCTGTACCAATGCACGGTATCATTTCCTGTAATGTTTGTTGCAACTAAATCAGGAGTCGGATTTCCGAAGCAGACAAACGTATTTGTTGCAATTGGGGTAACAGGCAGCGCATAAATATCCAGATAAACAGTATCAGATGGACTCGGGCATCCAGATGTTGTTTGAGTTACGTAGAAAGTATAATTTCCTACCGCGGTCAATCCTGTGTTGTAGGGACTTCCTGTTGCTACCAATACAGTAAGCGCGGCATCGCTGTACCATTTTATGTTTGTTCCGGTTGCCGTAAGGGGTGGAGTAGGGCTTCCGAAACAGGAAGAAACATCAGGAGCAACAGGAGCTGATGGAATTGGATTTATAGTCAGCGTTACCATGAGCGGATTGCTTGGACATCCGTTCAATGTTTGAGTTACATAGAATGTATATGTTCCTACAGCAGTCAATCCGGTTATGAGCGTATCATTTGCTGCGAGTGGATTCATTAAATTATCATACCACTGAATAGAATTGTTTGGTGTTGCAACCAGCGGAGGAGTAGGACTTCCGAAGCAGGAAGAAACATTATTCGAAGTTGGCAGAGGAGTGCTGTTGATGGTGAGTTTTGCGGTATCCCTCACGCTTTCGCAATAAGTGACGGTATCAACGGATGTTACGTAATAAGTATAAGTTCCGGCAGCAGTTTGTCCGGTGTTGAATGTATCACCGCTTGCCTGAAATATCATGGCAGTGTTATACCAGCGGATGCTGTCGGTTCCGGTTACAGTAGCTGTCAAAGGTGGAATAGGCCCGCCAAAACAAACGGCAGTATCTTTTGCCAGCGGTTTATTCGGCAAGGCGTAAATACTAAGTACAACTGTATCGGCAATACTTTCAGGGCACCCACCCGTACTGTCGGTAACAAAGAACGTGTATGTTCCCACTGCAGTTAATCCAGTGCTGTAGGGTCCAGTACCTACAGGTGCTGTTGGAGGCAATGAAGTGTACCATTGTATTATTGTTCCAGAAGAAATAAGAGTAGGAGTTGGATTTCCAAAACAACTTGATGCATCTGAAGCTGTAGGTTCTAATGGAGCAGTGTTAATGTATAAATGCACTGTATCCGCAAGGCTTTGACACATCGTAGTGGTGTCAGTTGCCGTTACATAGTAAGTATAGGTGCCGACTGCTGTTTGTCCGGTATTGAAAGTTCCTCCGACATAAACAAGAGTAGTTAATGCACCATCGCTGTACCACTTAACCGTATCGCTTGAGTTTACAGGAACGGCAATCAGCGGTGGTGTTGGATTTCCAAAACACACATTTACATCATTTGCAACGGGCGGAGCTGATGGAAGAGAATCAATAGTGAGATTTACAATCACTGTATCAAATGAATTCAGAGGATCATTGGAGTTGATTAGTATCGGAATGGTGTAAGTTCCGGCAACCAACCCTGAATCAGTAAAATAAATAGTAACGATGGTTGTATCGCCAGCAGCAGTTGTGTCAGAAGACGGAACCGGAATAATATTGGCGCTTCCTGTGGTTATGCAAACATTATCAAGCGCCCAATGATCGCAGCAGGATCCGCTGTGCGATAATTGTCTCCATCTGAATCGGGTTGAAGAAGTTTTAGCTCCAGCCGGAACCGGAATGACGTATGAAGTAAATGTAAGATTTGTTCCTGAATAATAAGTGGAAATGTTTGTCCAGCTACCTCCTCCGTTATTGGAATATTCAAAAACAATATCTTCTCCCGGATCTAGATACTCGCAGATTCCTCCGCTACCGAGACGAATTGCGAAATTAATATTTCCGCCTGCTAATGTGTTGAGGTCAATAGTTGCCGCCTGCCTTACACCCGCATTATTAAAGTAGAGCGCATTGCCGCTCATAGAACCGCAGTTTGTACTGAGGAATCCATTTTCAAATGACCACATGGGATTGTTAATCGCTGGATCAAAATCATCACAAATGCTTGATTGAGTAAGAATGTTCCAATATAAATTGGAGCCGCCTGAATTACATATAAGCAATTGGCTGGTAACTGTATCCTGACAAATGTTTATGGTGATATTAAATGTATCCGGATTGTGGCAGATAATCGGGCGCGGATAGGCATAGCCATTCAAACAAATTGCAGAGTCGCCAGCGTTGGTATAAAGGTTGAGAGTGCCGGTAAAATTTCCTGCAGAATCAGGAGAAAAGAATATTGGAATTTTGGCGGTGTCTCCAGGTAAAATATATCCGCTTGCAGAATCTACACTTAGTGAATCAATCCAGAAGTTTAATGTAGTTGTTGCGCTCACAAACAAAGTATCGCAGCCGGTATTTGAAATATAGAAAGTGTCTGCTATGTTTGTGAATTCCATAATGGTATCAAAGAACAAACACGTATCAGAAACTGCAAGCCCTGCAGCGCCCACAACGGTGAGATTAACCGGAACAATAAGCGGGTTATTGAGCGGGTCGTTGGAAGAGATCTGGATGAAATCAGAATAATTTCCAATCGTTAATCCGGTAGAAACAAACTGAACTGCAATTTGAGAAGAATCACTAGGAGCAACTGTGTCGTTCAGATTTCCATTCAGAGAATAAAATGTAGCAGCGTTGTCATTAAGGATTGTTGCATTGCCGGCTAATGAACAGTTATTGGAACCGGCTAAGTCATTTGCATTTATGTTGTCAAAATTAAAATAGCTAACCAGATTTGGCTCATTGCCTGTGAGTTCCTGATTCATGGTAGAAAGAATTTCTGCCTGTGTTCTGGCTTTATTCCATATTCTGACCTCATCAATTCTTCCTGTAAAGAATCTTCCCCACCAATCGGTGCATCCTATGGCGAGATTTGTGGATGTGAATCCTTGAGTGGGGGAAATAGTTCCGCTCACAGGAACTCCATTCATGTATAGAGTTACAGAAGTTCCATTGAGAACGCAGGCAATATGGTTCCACTGATTCAATGTTGCTGCAGGTCCTGAGCCCGGAACAAAATCGTTGCACCACAAAGCCATGCTCGGACGTCCGTTGCTTTGTATGGAAAGTACAAATCCGTTTCCGGTGCAGCCGCGGTTTCCCCACGATACAATTCCGTTATAACTTGCATCATTATAACCCTGCGGATAAATCCATGCTTCAACGGTAACAGGCGTGTTGCCGGTTGGTAATCCTGAAGGGACGTTTCGATAGATCACGTCTCCGTTTCCGTCAAAACGGGCAGAATAATCTGAAGTATCAATATTGTAAATCAGATTATTTAATCCCGTGTTATAAATGGTCAGTGTGTCAATAAGCGTATCGCTGCAGGTTAAAGTAATATTGAAAGTATCAGGGTCAGTAGAAATAACCGGGCGCGGGAATGATTTCCCTTTCAAACAGAAAACAGTATCGAGATCATTCGTGTAAACGCTGGCAGTGCCTGTGAAATTTCCTGCTGAAACAGGGGAAAACTGTGCTACAAATCCGCCCGTATCTCCCGGGAGAATGTAAGGTGTAAAGATACCTGATGAAAATACGGATGGAGAAAATTTCAAACTGTCAATGAAAAGAGTGTCGCATCCGTTGTTGGCAATATAAATTGTGTCGTTGCTGGTTGTGAACTCCATGATGGAATCCAGATCGAGGCAGTTAGGTGCAGTAATGTCACTCATGCCGGCATAAACAAAATTTCCTACACCAGTTACATTAAGAGTGCATGGAATCTGCACATTAGGATTTTGAGGATCATTGCTTGCAATAAAAAGTGTAGTAGTATATTGACCAACGTTTAAAGTTGAAGCGTTGAATTCCACATTCACAATCATAGTATCATTGTATGCAACAGTTCCTGAAGTTGTGTCTGGACAAATCCATTCCAATCCTCCGCCTCCGTAACGAACAACTTCCTCTATCATATCCTGAACAACTGCATTGTAATTCGGAGCATCCTGATAATCCCAGTTGAAGAGAATTATTTTTCCCTGACCATATTTTTTTTCTACAAGAAGTGGATTTATCCCGTACGCACTATGATTGACATTTATAATTGTTTTTGCAGCCGGGTCAGTTATATTAAGGTCATACATAAAATCGCAAGGGTTTGCTCCAACAGGCATGCTTGCCCAGTTAATGTTTTGCGCTAGATAATGAGATGGGTCATTGATGGAAACACTTATTGATCCGCTTGTTCCTCCACCCGTAGTACCGGTAATGGCTCCCCAAGTGCTTATTGGAAAAGGGTTGCTGCTCCATTCGCCAATCCATGTTCCGCCATTGCTGATCCAATTCAATACTGCTGCCTGATCTAAATTACTGTTGCGAATATTCATAAGTACATCATAGTTGGCAAGAGAGGCAGCATTGTATGTTGAAACGGTAGTTGCTGTCATGTCTGCTTGAGTATTCAGCAGGGCGGTAATGGTTGCATTGTTGTAAACTGCAACCCTGATGTTTCCTGCTGTGCCGCAGAATCCATCTTGTCCTGTGAGTCCAAAGTTCAGGTTTTGATTTCCGGTGTTGCAAATAATAAGCGGTAAGGTTATAGAATCACCGCAGCCAAGCGTAACATTGAACGTGTCCGGATTCCAGCACATGATAGGATTTGGAAATGCTTTTCCTTTAAGGCATATTGCTGTATCCAGTTCATTTGTGTAAATATTCAAAGTTCCGGTAAATGTTCCGGCAACAATTGGAGAAAACCTTACAACAATATTTTTGGTTTGTCCCGGAGCAACTTTTGCCGGTGACGATACCAATGAAAATATTGAAGGAGAAAATTTCAAACTATCTATTCTCAGCGTATCGCAGCCGGAATTTGAAATCGCAATGGAATCTTTGCTGGTTGTCAGCGCCATGATGGAATCCAGATCAAGGCAGGAAGGGGCAATAATATCAAAAAGAGAAACGCCCATATTTGGATTGCCAACAACACTAAATGTAACAGGAACCGTAACAACAGGATTTACAGGATCATTAGAAGTTACTGAAATGGTTGTGGTATAGGTTCCGGCAGATAAACCGGTTGAATTAAATTCTACGGCAATTTTTGTAGAGTCACCGGGACTAATTGTATCTGCAGCGGGTGGCGACAATGTCATCCAATTCACACCACCGTTTGCACTATAGTGAAGAGCATTTGCCATGAGAAGCGCCCCATTAGTTGAAGAAACCCATGAGTTGCCTCCTGTAACATCATTAGAAGCGGGCCACATTCCTAAATCCACCCTTTTGTGACCATTCACATTTTTAGTTACAACCAAAGGTATTCCGTCCGACCAATCAGCAATTTTGACTGCGCCAGCCATTATCGCAGTGGAATTCGGACGGGAATTGCCTGTCAAGCTCACAACATTTTTCATGATCGGATGTGTCGGGTTATAAATTGTTCCGAGCGTTTGATTGGCTCCCCCATAATAATAGCCCGTAGGGTTAATGCACCAGTAATTTTGAGAATCAAATCTGCCTCCAATGCGCGAATAATTACCGGTAGTGAAAACGGCAGCAACAACGCCACCACCCCCATCTATATAATCTGCAAGATTATTTCCGAGTAGTGTGGAATTACTGTAAGAATAATCGGTCCATGTCAATACAGCATCATATGCCTGCAGTTGAGCTAATGTGGGCGTTCCGTTTCGGGCATCAAAAATATCTACTACAGAAAATTTTCCTGTGCTCATGAGTTTGGTCTGAACATCTGTGTAATAGTTTGCATAATCAGCGCCCGCCAAAAGCACTTTTATTTTTTGCGCACCTCCTCCTGTAATCTGGCAATATAAATCTGAGCCGCCAACATTATAAATAGTTAACGTATCAGTAAGTGAATCACTGCAGGCAACAGAAACATTAAATGAAGTTGGATCTACCACAATAGTAGGCGGGGGAAGAGCAACTCCCTGCAGACAGAAAGTGGTATCGGCATCGCTGTTCTGAACCAGTATGCCGGTAGCGAAACTGCCGACAGCAGTCGGCTGAAAGGTGATCAGAATGGTTCCGGTGGAGTAGGGGGATATTTTAGCTGGGAAAGTATCAACTATAAAATAAGTGGTGGAAGGTACATTTGAAATATACAACGTATCGCATCCGAGATTTTGAACCTGAAAAGTATCCTGATCCTGTGCGCCAACGAAGAGTGTATCAAACTTTGGGCAAGAGTTGAGAAGAGGAATGTTAATGTTCGGACTTCCGTTTACGGTTAATGTACATGGAACTGCAACTTGCGGAGTTAACGGGTCATTTGAATTTACAAGTATATTTCCGTAATAAGTTCCATCAACAACATTTGACGACTTCATTTTTACATTCACTATTGATGAACCAAAAGGAGCAGAAGTTCCTGAAAGAGGAGATGGGAAAAGCCATGCAGAAGGATCGTTGCCAATAACGATCTCATCGTATTTTGACGTTTGACCAGGATCCCATCCCATCAAATGAATGACATTAATGCTATTAATATTTGTATTCCAGAAAGTAAGATTAGAGCCAACCAGACTTCCATTTACATAGTAATCAAATTTTTTTGTAGTGTAATTTATATTTCTGTATTCGATTTTATACCATTGCCCCTGAACCATGGGTACTGTATATGTTCCGGATGAACAATACAGATAAACTTCCATAGATGCATTATCAATCCAGGAGTCGGCAATTCCTTGATTGGTCGTAATGTCAGAAGTTCTTCCCACTCCAACACCGCAGTTCCAACCAGTAGAACCAATAGGAGACATGAATTTGTAGGATAAATAATTTGAAGTGCTAAGCGGAAACGTGTGATTTACGCCATCGTAATTAACGCCATTGCCTCCAATTAGCTGGAAGGAATATAATCCATTGGCAGGATTAGTTGTTGTAACAGTTCTTGTATATGCTCCTGCTCCGATATTCCACGATGCAAAATTCCCGCTTTCAAAACCATCATAAAACTTTGCTCCGGAAGTTGACGGGCTAAGTATTAACGAATAATTAAGAGGGCCTCCGCCTGTATTATTAATAGTAAGAGGAAGCGTGATTGAATCATTACATGAATTAATTGTAGCGCTCAGTGAGGCAGGAGAAATACCAATCGTGGGAGCAGGAAGAGAAACTCCCTGCAGGCAGAAGGCAGTATCGGCATTGTTATTTTGAACAGTAATAACAGTAGTTTTATTTCCGATTGAAAGAGGATTGAATGCAACAATAAGTTGTCCTGAAGAATATCCGGGAATGGATGCAGGATAAGAAACAATATCAAAATCACCTGAAGAAGAAACAATGTTTGTAATGTTAAGGGTTCCACAATTCAGGTTTTGAATATTAAAAGTGTCAGCATCAGCAGCATTTACCAGAATGGTGTCAAACTTCGGACATGAATTAGCCAGAGGAATATTAATATTAGGGGCGCCAACAACAGTAAGTGTGCACGGAACGGCAATACTCGGGCTCGAAGGAGCGTTTGAATTAATATAAATCACGCCCGTATAAATTCCGGCACTGAGTCCCAGCGCGTTGAATTCTACATTCACTACAGTGTTTCCGCTTGCGGCAATAATTCCTGACTGTGCACTCTCATTCATCCAGGTTGCCCATGAGTTAAGGGATGCCAAGCCCGCGGGCCAAGAATTTGCTCCACCGGAAGTATTTGTACTTGATGCAATGGTGTTATTGGAAAGATCGATGATGATAAAATTAGGGTTGTTCCACTTGTTTGTTACGTAGGCATAATCACCTTTTGGAGAAATCACCAGATCCCAGCCGTTGTAAAACCGACCATCAATAATTGTATCAACTACAGTATTTGTACTTGTCTGAATTACCTGCACCCAGCCATTCCATTTATCCAAAGCATATAGATATTTTCCATCAGGAGTGATATCAATTCCGTGCACTTGGTCAAAAATCCCCACGCTTGCAACTACTGTGTTGGTGGCAGTGCTGATGACTACAACATTATCAGTAGAAAAATTTGCTTCTCCAACATATACATATCTGCCATCCGGATGCATTACAATGGAATGGCCGTTCATGATACTTGCAATCGTAGTAATATATGCATTGGTATTTGCGTTATAAACGGTTACATTGTCTGTGTTCTTATTAATAACATATAGCTTGTTGCCGTCAGGAGTAACCGCTGCATCCATGGGTCCGCTGATATTTACCGTAATAGTTGCTATTACTGTATTTGTAGAGCAATTAATTTTTGATACTGAATTTCCATTTCTGTTTGTCACAAAACAAAAACGCCCGTCAGGAGTAAAACACATTCCGGATGGAAAATTTCCTACGGGGATTATTGTTATCAGAGCATTATTAGCAGTATTATAAACATAAACATTGTTGCTGTATCTGTTAGAAGCAAAAATCCTATCTCCTTTCGGGCTGATGGCTAATCTCCACGGGCTGTTGCCAGACGAAAAAGGGCCACCAGTGAAAGTATTGGTATTCATGTCGAATTCCGAAATATTATTAATGTCTTCATTGCCGGCATACAACTTCATGAACGTTGTCTGGTGGTCATAGAGATTGAAAGTAAGAGGAGCGGTTCCGGTATTATTTATCGTCAGCGGAAGAGTGACAGAATCATTGCAGTTTGCAATGGTAACGCTGAAAGATGCAGGCGCTATCGTAATATTCGGCTGTGCGTAAGAGTTAAGTGAAAAACAAAGGGCGATGATAAGTGAGTGTAAAAACTTCTTCATGAGTTGTATTTTATAATATGATTTATAGAGCGCATAGTAAGAGTCGTAAAACTAATAAAATGTTTCGTATCAAACAGTCAAATTTTTTACATCAATATTTCATAATTAATCCATGTGTCTAACAGAGGAATTATTTACATTTGTCGCTCGAATACTGCAACTAAAAATAAATTCACATGAAAAAATATTTTCTACTTTCTTTTTCTCTTCTTTCACTCTCATTGTTTGCCGGAGGCGATGAAAAAAACAAATCACCCATGCCTTCGCCCGCAAATACGCTGGTGGATAATGGCAACAAACTTCTCACTAAAGGAGAATTCAGCGCGGCAATAGCAATATGGACAGAAGTGCTAAGGCAGGATGTCGAGAATGCCAATGCGAACTTCAAAATGGGAATGTGCTACTACAATTCCATTGACGAATCTCCCAAGGCGTTGCCCTTTCTGAAAAAAGCAGCAAAAAACATTTCTGACAAATATGATTTCTTTTCTTCAACGGAAAAAAATGCTCCGTATGATGTTTTGTACTTTCTTGGCGAGACGTACCTTACTGCCGACCAGCCCGACAGCGCCCTTTGGATGTTTTTTCAATACGAAGATAAGTTCGGAGGATTTCCTCCCATTCCCGTTGACCGCCAAATCCGCAATTGCATCAACGCGAAGAATTCAAAAAAGAATCCGCGCGATGTAACTATGAAAAATCCCGGCAAGAATGTGAACACCACTTTTGCTGAAACTAATCCTGTCATCACCATTGATAATTCCGTTATGTTCTTCGCATCGCGTAAAGCAACGAAAGAACAGAACAAGCAAGTGAGCAACGTGAATGGAAAATATGACATGGATATTTATTACACGCACAAAGACGCTTCGGGAAAATGGGACCCTGCCATTGCTTTCAAGTGGAACACCGACAAAGATGAAGCGCCTCTTTACATTTCTCCTGACGGATTGACTTTTTACTTCTGCAAAATGGTGAACGGACAGAGCGATGTTTACATGAGCAATTATGTGGACAAAGTATGGAGCAATCCAAAACCTATTGCAGAAATTAATTCACCGTCAAACGAAACAGGGCTCAGCATTTCTGCCGATGGAAAATATCTTTACTTCTCTTCTGACCGCGCTGGCGGAAACGGGAAATTCGATATTTATCAGTGCGTGAAGACAGGAGCAAAATGGGGTGCGCCTGTAAATCTCGGCACAGCGCTCAATACAGGGTTCAGCGAAATTTCTCCCTACATCAACCCCAACGGAAAAACTTTATTCTTTTCTTCCAACGGCTACCGCGATGGAATGGGCGGCTACGATATTTTTTATTCTGAACTGAAAGATAACGGAACATGGTCTAAGCCCGCTAACATGGGCTTTCCCATCAACACCACGCGCGATGACATAAATTTTTACATCACAGGAGGAGGAACACGCTACTATTCCACGGTGCGCGATAATGCCAACAGTTTCGACATTTTCAAAATTGAAGGAGGCGGGTTTGCGGTGGAGAATATTGAATCAGGTGGAATGGTAACACTTACTCAGGAAATGAATGTATCGGATGTGGTGGAAGTTCAAAAAACCGTGGAGAAAGAAGTGGAAGTGGTGGAAACCGTTGAAACCACCGTGGAAGTGATAAAAGAAGTAGAGAAAATAGATGTGGAAAAAGATAAAATGAAAATGGATTCCATGATGGTGCTTGCGAAAAAGGAAGCGCAGCTGGAAAAACAGCAACTCGAACTTGAAAAAGCTAAATACGAAGCGCAGAAAGTTCAGGCAAGAGCCGACAGTGTAAAAGCAATTGCGGATATTAAAATGGCAGAGGCAAACAAAGCCAAAGCAGATGCTGAAGCAAAAAAATCTGATGCCGACAAAGCAAAAGCAAATGCGGACGAGGCAAAATCAGAAGCGGCAAAATCTGCTTCCGATGCAGCGAAAGCAAAATCAGACGCAATGATTGCTGCAGCGCAAAAAGCAAAAGATGATGCAGCGGCAGCCAAAGCAAATGCCGATGCAAAAATGGCTGACGCGAACAAAGCAAAAGCTGATGCGGCATTGGCTCAGGCAGAAGCCACCAAAGTAAAAGCCGAAGCCGATAAATTAAAAGCGCAGGAAAGCGCAGCGAAAGCCATTTCAGACAAAGCAGTTGCCGAACAAAAAACACTTGAATTGAAAAATCAATTAGCGGAAGCCGAAAAACCAAAGAACGAAGCGATGAAAGCAAAGGCAGAAGCCGACAAAGCAAAAGCCGAAGCCGATAAACTCAAAGCGCAGGAGACCATTGCTGCTGCGAATAAATCAAAATCAGACGCTGTGATTGCCTCAGCCGAAAAAGCAAAAGCAGACGCAGATGCGAAAAAATCTCAGGCGGATATTGCCAATGCCGAAAAAGCAAAAGCCGATGCTGCAAAAGCCGATGCCACCGCAAAGACAACGCAAGCAACTGCTGAAAAAGCAAAAGCAGATGCAGACAAAATAAAAGCGCAAGCCGACATTGCTAATTCAGCAAAGGCACAAGCGGATGCAACAAAAGCCGATGCTGCTGCGAAAACAGCGCAAGCCGTTGCTGATACGAAAAAAGCAGATGCAGATAAACTAAAAGCGCAAGCCGACATTGCTAACTCAGCAAAAGCACAAGCCGATGCTGCGAAAGCCGATGCCGTTGCAAAGACGGCACAAGCAGCAGCTGACAAAGCGAAAGCAGATGCAGACGCGAAGAAAGCCGATGCAGAAAAATTAAAAGCGCAGGCAGATATTTCCGCAGGAGAAAAAGCAAAAGCCGATGCTGCTAAAGCTGAAGCAAATGCCAAGACCGCACAGGCAAATGCCGATAAAGCAAAATCAGATGCGGAAGCAAAGAAAGCGCAGTTGGAAATTTTGAAACTAAATCCTCCTAAAACAGGCGGAGCAAAGCCAAATCCAGCGAACGAAAAATAATTTTTTAATGTTATCGGAGAGAAAGGAGGGAGTAACATTCCTCCTTTTTTATTTCTTTCATTTCGCCCGGCTGCAGTTTTTCTAAAGAAAGTTTTTCAATTGCGGTTCTGATTAACCGAAGAGTGGGGAAACCCACGCTCGCGGTCATCTTTCTCACCTGACGGTTTTTGCCCTCGTGCAGAGAAATAGTAATAAATGAAGTGGGAATGTTTTTCCTGAAACGGATGGGTGGATTTCTTTCTGATAGATTATTTGGCTCGCTAATAATTTCAATTTTGCAGGGAAGAGTTTGGTATATTTTTCCTTCAACTGAAATCGAAACTCCTTTCTCCAATTTTATTTTTGCTTCCTCAGAAAAAATTCCTTCCACTTGCGCGAGATAAGTTCTGTTATGTTTGAACTTCGGGTCAAGGAGTTTGTGATTGATGGATTTATCATTCGTCAGAAACAATAATCCTTCGCTGTCGGAATCCAATCTTCCCACGGGATAAACATCTTTCGGGAAATTAAAGCCGAGTCCGGCAAGAGTGGTGTGGTCGCCATCTTTCGTAAACTGCGAAAGCATTCCGAATGGTTTGTAGGTGATGAAGTATCTCAATTTTAAGAGAATTACCCGCCAGAATGACCCTGTTGGAGCGGCAAGGTACGAAAATAAAAAAGGGGAAATATTTTTAGATTTTATCGAAACGTGTCAGCAGGGCATGTAGAATAAAGGTTTTTGACAGTGCAAAAGTAAAAGAATGATGTTGCTCATGTCATTACAACTGCTTTTTTAATTCCTTTGTAAAAAAATAAATCATGAAAAAAATAATCATATCTGCAATTTTTTCAGCAGCTTTTTTCTCCGGTGCTGCTGCCCAGCAAATTGCCAACGGAAATTTTGAAAACTGGACTACACAAACTCTTTATGAAGATCCGAACGGTTATTTATCTACAAACGGATGGACCTACACGTCTCTGCCGGGAGGGAATGTTATAAAAGTCACACCTGCTTATCACGCCCAGTATGCAGTGCAGCTTACTACCATTCAAACACAAACTGATACTATGTTTGGTGGATTATTTATCGGCACACCGGGCAATCAAACCATTGATGGCGGTATTCCTTACACAGGTCAGCCCGATTCTATTTCTGTTTATGTAAAATATAACATCATGCCCAACGATACAGCATTTTTTATTGTGGCATTTAAAAACAGCGGAAGCATAATCGGCATGGCTGTGAAAACATTCACAGGATCACAATCAACCTATCAACGCGTATGTATTCCTACTAACCTTCCCGTTTCTCCTGCGCCAGATTCGCTGGTCGCAATTTTTTCAAGCTCGAATTTAGATCCGCCTCGTTTTCCAGGAAGCACGCTGACGCTTGATAGCATCACCATGATAGGAACAACACAGGCGTTTCCCAATCCAAGTTTTGAAAACTGGACTCCGCTTGTAACAGAAGAACCAGATAACTGGGCAACAATAAATTATGCAAAGACTTCAGTTGCCTCTTCAACAAAATCAACCAGCAGTTACAGCGGAACGTATGCGCTGCGCCTTGAAACAATTCAAACAAGTTGGGGAGATACATCGGGGTATATTACAAACGGCTATATGGGTCCGAGCGGTCCTGCAGGCGGAATGCAGGTTTTTGCAAATCCAAGCAAGATAACGGGCTACTATAAATATTTTCCTGTCGGCAACGACACGGCACTGGGTGGTGCGTTCTCTTATATAAATTCCGGACTTGTTGACAGCAACATAGTTTATTTAACTGCGAAAAATACCTACACATATTTTGAAATTCCGTTGTACTACACAGGGTGGCCATTTATTGATACACTAAATATTATTTTTACATCCAGCAATATGATAGACAGCTCCTATGTTGGATTAGGAAGTGTATTATTCATAGACGATTTGACTGTTTTATATAATCCGGTTTCTGTTAATTCGCCTGATAATTCTTTTTCTCATTCTGTTTATCCGAATCCGTTTTCCAATTCGGCAATTATTTCTTTGCCGAACATACAGGGAAATAATTATGACTTTGTAATGTATGACATGTTGGGCAATGCGGTGATGAAGAAAGAAAACAGTTCATCGAACAGCATAGTGATTGACAGAAACAATCTTCCGGCAGGAATTTATAATTACAAAATCACATTACGCAGCACATCCAACATTATTGCAACCGGAAAAGTGGCAGTGCAATAACTAAAAACATAAGTTTGTGGAACGGTGGTAATTCTCTCTGAGGTCAATAAAACAAAAATCCGCGTCATGCGAATTACGTTGCTCTTCAGCGTTGCGCTGATGGCAATTAAATTTTTTGCCTACTTCATTACGCACTCGGTTGCGGTTTTATCAGATGCGCTTGAATCTATCATCAATGTTGTGGCAGGGGGATTTGCTTTGTACAGCATTTACTTCGCTTCTCAGCCCAAAGATGCCGACCATCCTTACGGTCACGGGAAAATTGAAAATCTTTCAGCAGGATTTGAAGGTGCACTCATTTTCATAGCGGGAATTTCCATTATAGGCAACGCAGTATATTCTTTTTTCTATCCGCCTGTTCTTGAAAAGCTGGATGTAGGACTGGCATTTTCCGGATTTGCCGGGTTCTGCAATTTTGCTATGGGAAGTTATCTTGTGAGAAAAGGGAATAAATTTAATTCTCTGACAATGATTGCTGACGGGAAACATCTCATCAGCGATACCATTTCAAGCGTAGGGTTAATTATCGGTTTAGGATTGATTTACTTCACAAATATTTCATGGATTGATAATGTGATGGCAATTATTTTCGGAAGCGTAATTCTGTTTACCGGATTTAAACTCGTTCAGGAGTCAGTAACAAATCTTCTAGACAAAGCGGATATTGAAAAACTGAATCAACTCGTTGCTATTCTTATTAAAAACCGAAGAGCAAAATGGATTGATATGCACAATCTCCGCATTCTTAAATATGGTTCACGATTGCATATTGATGTTCATCTTACACTGCCTTGGTATGATTCGCTGGAAGAATCTCATAAGGAAATGAGTGCAGTAGAAAAAATTGTGAAAGAAAATCTCTGGGACGAAATAGAGTTTTTCATTCATGCCGATCCCTGCCCGACTTCATCCTGTCCATTATGCACGATTGAAAACTGCGCTCACAGAAAACATGCATTTGTAAAGAAACTGGATTGGACAATAGAAAATCTTTTACCCGACATAAAACATGAAATTTCCTGATTATGGCAAAACTTCCGATGATAATTCTCTATGTTGCAAATCAGGAGAGTAGCAGAGATTTTTATTCAACCGTGCTTCAGCAACAACCTTCCCTTGATGTTCCGGGAATGACAGAATTTTTTCTTGCCGATAATTTGAAGCTCGGATTGATGCCGGAAAAAGGAATTGCCAAAATCCTTGTTCCATTTACTCCTCATCCTGAACTTGGCAATCGAATTCCCAGATGTGAATTATATTTGTTTGTAGAGAATCCGGAAGAAGCATTAGCGCGAGCGGTAAAAGCAGGAGCAAAAGAAATCAGCAAAGCAGAAGCAAGAGATTGGGGCGACCTAGTTGCCTATTGTGCCGATCCTGACGGACATATTATCGCGTTCGCAAAATAAACACAACGCTTTTCGTAATAAATCAGGTTCGTGTTGAACTTTTTTTCTGAGATTGAATTTCAACTTCCGGCTTCATCAGTTTTTTATGAATGTTAATAGTGAGCACAGGCAGCGGAGAATGATTCACTAAATCTTCGGCAATGCTTCCGTTAAAGAAATGGGACAAGCCGTGTCTGCCGTGAGTGCCAAGCGCAATCATATCGGCTTTCATAGTGTTGGCATAACCTCTAATGCCTTCCTGCTTCACATCGTCATAATATATGAATACCGAATGTTCTTGAGCGCCTGCCTTTTTCTTGAATCTATTGATTGACTTTTGTGTTTCTCGTGTGGTTTCAAAGTCAATCCTTGTAACTACTTTCATGAGATCCAGTTTGGCTCCGATTGTTTGTGCGATTTTTTTAATGATAGGAAATACGATAAAGGTTTCTTCTGAAAAATCTGTGGCATAAATAATATTTTCCAATTTAAGATTTTTTATTTTGTTCTTGATGGAAAGTACAGGCACGTCCGCATCGCGGACAATGCGTTCTGCATTACTGCCGATGAACGCCTCGTGCCAGCCGCTTGCGCCATGAGTTCCCATTACAATCATATCAGCTTTGTGTTTTTTTGCCGCTTCATTTACTTTCCGACTAATAGAACCAACTTCAATGGCATCGGTAACTTCAACACCTTTCAGTATCGGTTCTCTCATTAATTTTTGCATTCTGACCTTGGTGGTGTTCATCGCGGCTATCATGTAAGGTGCGTCAGAAGTATTTCCTTGAACGTCCAACACGTGCAGGAGTAAAATTTTCGCTCCTGTTTTTTTTGCGATAAGAACCGCATAAGGAAATGTTGCTGTGGAACATTCGGAAAAGTCAGTGGGGACAAGAATTGTTTTCATAGGGGTAGAATTAATTAATTGTTTTTATGTTGATTTATAATCTTTTCAAAATAAGAATATCAAGATAGGTCATTACTGCGGTTACTGCAGGTTGTTATCGTGATATTTATCATGTAGGGGCAAATATCAGTATTTATTTTTGTTCTCCGCCAAATTTATACTTTCGTGCCAAATCTACTCTACAAAAGAAAATGGAAGGAAAAGAAGGTATTGAAGCCCTTTTTTTATTTGCTGTGGAAGGAATTCTTGTGATTAATGAAAAAGGCGAAATCACCAGAATGAATCCAAGCGCTGAAAAACTTTTTGGCTATGGAAAAAATGAACTCATTGGAAAGAGAATTGAAGTGCTTGTTCCACAGCGGCTGGCTCAAAGGCACGTTGAGCACAGGGATAAATACAATGAACATCCGCACGCCCGTTCGATGGGAGGTGGAATGGAACTTTTCGGAATGAAAAAAGATGGAAAGGAGTTTCCGGTCGAAATTAGTTTGAGTCCTTATTCAACAGATGAAAAAAAATTTACTATCGCATTCATTGTTGACATTACTCATCGCAAACAGGCAGAAGAAAAAATGAAAAATTATTCAGCTGAACTTGAATTGCAGGTGAAGAACCGCACGCTGATATTGGAGGAGGCGATAGAGGAACTGGAAAAAACACAAAAAGATTTGAATGTGTCTCTTGAAAAAGAAAAAGAGCTGAATGGTTTAAAATCACGTTTCGTATCAATGGCATCGCACGAATTCCGCACTCCCCTTGCCACGATACAGTCTTCGCTTTCGCTTGTGAAAAAATACGGTGAGATACAGGACATAGAAAAACAGGACAAGCATATCAGCAAAATAAAATCATCTATAAGTAATCTTACTGATATTCTAAACGATTTTCTGTCTGTCAGCAAATTAGAAGAGGGAAAAGTAGAGAATATATCGGAAGAATTTAATTTGAATGAATTTGTTTCTGAAATAATTTCTGAAATGCAGTCAATAACAAAAGGTGGGCAGAATATTTTTTATACCTATTCAGGAAATGAATCCGTTTCGCTTGACAAAAAACTTCTTAAAAATATTCTGTTCAATCTTGTTTCCAATGCAATAAAATTTTCTCCTGAAGGAAAATCTATCGAAATCTCATCTGATGTAAAAAAATCATCTGTGAAAATTATCGTAAAGGATAAAGGCATAGGGATTTCAAAAGAAGATCAAAAGTATTTGTTCGAACGGTTTTTCAGGGGTCATAATGCAACGCATATTCAAGGAACAGGATTGGGGCTGAATATCGTGGCAAAATACATTGAGCTAATGAACGGCTCTATTGATGTATCGAGCGAAGAAAATAAAGGAACAACATTTATTATTACATTTCCACAATGAAGAAAATTCTTTTGATTGAAGACAACAAGGATATGCGTGAAAATACCGCAGAGATTCTTGAGCTTTCCAAATACAAAGTTATTACAGCTAAAAACGGGAAAGAAGGCATTGAGCTGGCACAAAAAGATAAACCCGATTTAATTATCTGTGATATTATGATGCCGTTGATGGATGGGTACGGAGTGCTTCACTTGCTTTCAAAAAGCACCGAAACGGCAAAAATTCCCTTCATATTTCTTACCGCAAAAGCAGACCGCACTGATTTCCGAAAAGGAATGGAAATGGGTGCAGATGACTATGTAACGAAACCGTTTGACGACATTGAACTCCTGAATGCTATTGAGAGCCGGTTAAAAAAATCAGAAATGATGAAGAAAGAGTTTTCAAAGAGCATAGAAGGATTAAATGAGTTTATCACCAGCGCAAAAGGAATGGAGGATTTAAAAAAATTGTCTGAACAGCGTGAGGTAAGAACCTATAGGAAAAAGGAAAATATTTATATAGAAAGCAGTTATCCGAGAGGGATTTATTTCGTGGTAAAAGGCAAGGTGAAAACATATAAAACACACGAGCAGGGAAAAGAATTCATCACCGGGCTTTATAAGGATGGAGATTTCTTTGGTTATCTTGCTTTGCTCGAAGAGGGTCAATACACAGATTCCGCTACGACATTGGAAGATTCTGAAATATGTTTGATTCCAAAAGAAGATTTTTTTGCGCTTGTTTATAAAAATGCTGAGGTGTCGCGCAAGTTTATTAAAATGCTTTCTGACAATCTTCAGGAAAAAGAAGAACAACTTATCAAACTTGCATACAACTCAGTGAGAAAACGAGTTGCCGAAGCACTTGTTACACTCTGCAACCGTTACAAAAAAAACGAGGAACAGCAGTTCAGAATGAATATTTCCCGCGAAGATTTGGCAAACCTTGCAGGCACTGCCACTGAAACTACCATCCGTACCCTCAGCGATTTTAAGGATGAAGGATTAGTTGATATCAAAGGTGGAGCTATTGCTGTGGTTCAGTACGACAAACTCGCCAGGATGAGAAACTGATTTCTTTCCTGATATGATTTTTATCATTACCCTATGTGACAATAGTCATTTCATGTTCTGTTGAACAGCCTTATTTTCGCTGTTATACAATATTCTCTAAGAATTTAATTTATTGCAGCACCAAGAAAAAAATTGCAGTTCACACGCATAGTTCTCTATTCGCACTGCACGGTTAACAATACAACAATGAAAATCCTTATTAACGACCACCGAAAAATTTATGCCATTCAGAAAGAATTCAGCAAAATATTTCCTTATCTGAAATTGCAATTCTTCGGCAAACCGCATAAAGTGGGTGCGCCTTCGTCAAAAAAAATAATGAAGCATCCGAGCAAAACTATCGGGCAGTGCCGAGTAATTCACAATAAAGGAAAGCTCACCATTACGCCCACTATGTCCGTTTCAGATTTGGAACAAGGGTTCAGTGATGTATACGGATTATCTGTTCAGGTTTTCAGACAATCGGGAAGGGTATGGCTTAAAGCAACTGCCACTGATGACTGGACATTGGAATCTCAAAACAGGCAGGGCAAAGAACTTTCAGAATATTACGAGAAAAAATATTTAAAAGAAAACGAAGCGGCAGAATGAACATTCTGGCTATTTTATTGTTTTCATTTTGAAAATGCTTTATTGTTTTCCCAAATGGGTTTTCTTTTTTCGATAAATGAGTTTATTCCTTCATTTGCATCGTGGGTTTCCATCAACTGTTTTACGTACAGACTTTCTAACTGAGGAAGAAAATTGCTGAGCAGATGATTGAATTTTGCGCGTGAAGCACGCACAGCAAACCGCAGAGATGAAGAGCTTTTAGGTAAAATGTTTGTTTCAATCCATTTTTCTATTTCTGTATCCATGGCAACTCTATCGTCATACAACTCATTTACCAGTCCGATGGATTTTGCCTCTTGTGCTGAAATAGTTTTTCCTGTCAGCAATAAATCTTCAGCCCTCGCCAATCCGATTTTTTCAGGAAGAATGAGAGAAGCAGGTGGAGGAAAAACTCCGAGCATAATTTCGGGTTGACCGAACTTTGCCGTTCTATCTGCGAAAAGAAAATTACACATGATGGCAAGTTCCATTCCGCCACCCAAACATTGTCCGCTGATGATTGCGGCAGTCGGAATGGATAAATCTCTCAGCGAATAAAATAACTGATGAAACCCCCTGAGCATAGCTGCGGCAAATTCTTTTTTGTGTTCTTCCACACTTGCTCCAAATGAAAAATGTTTTCCTGCTCCTTCAAATGTGATGAGTTTGATTTCGGGTTTGCTTTTGAATTCATTAAAAACGGATTGAAGTTCTTCCATCATCAGATGATCCAGAACATTTCCTTTTCCATCCGTAAGAGTTATCCTGGCAATTGAGTTACCGTGAGAATATTTTACAATTACTTTTTTCATGCTTTTGCAGTTTGATATTGAGGAGAAATTAATTTATGCATTTCTTCGTTCCATTCTTTACCTTCAGCAAGCAGTTGTCGGAGTTTGATGAAATCCGCCTCGCGATTATCTTTGGGCCCGTCATTGAATGCTTTAAATCCTGCTTTCGCTTCTGTCATCATATTCAGTGCAAGCCATTCTCTGCTTGATTCTTTATTTTTATCCCAGTGCTCGAGTTTTTTCTTGCGCACTTCAGACAAAGTTTTTGCGAGACAATTCGGAAACGTGTGCAATAGTTTCGCAATAAGTTTATTGACGGCTTCATCCAGTATTGATAAATCAACCGTTCCTTTTGACATTACTTCTTTTCCTTTCTTCATTTCGTCTCCTGTTTTCATCGTGCCAAAAATAATTTTTCCGAATTCATCAGTATATTTATCTACAACTACAAGTGGGTTGGCAATAAATTTTCCATCTACTTTCAAGGCAGGAACAATATCTGTGATCATTCCGAAATTGTATGCCTGATGAGCTGTCCATGGTTCGCAAAGTGTGAGTGACATCATTGCTCGTTCTACTCCCACGTATAGATGAAGAAAATCTGTTGCACCGCCAATTGCTGCGCTTCCGTGTTTTGGACCTGCTTGCCCAAAGCGAGCCATATCCTGAGCAATCGTGAAATCACAAGCCATTCCGATTTCTTGTCCACCCCCTATACGCATTCCGTTCACTCGGCAAACTACGGGTTTTTCGCATTTCAGAATAGCGCTGACCATATCATTGAACAAACGCATATACTGTGAATACTCCTGAGGATTTCCCGAATAATATTCTGCATATTCTTTTGTGTTTCCGCCTGTGCAAAATGCTTTATCACCAACACCGGTAAACACAACCGCAACAACGCTTCTGTCATTGGACGCTTCGCCAAACGCGAGAATAATTTCTTTTACCGCCTGTGTAGTGTAAGAATTATACTGCTTGGGATTGTTGAGAATAATCCATGCGTTGTATAAATCCTTGACAGGTTTGCCGTCATGATTTATACAGGGGCGTTTTTCGAAAATAATATCCTTGTAGTTAGTTTCAACAAGGTTATGGTTTTTAAGTTCTCCCATCTGTTTTTTTATTTAATGATTTGTATTTTTTTTAGTTGAAGTCCGGCACCATTACCGAACGTTTGGAGTATTTATGTTCTAACGTATTTTTAAACACTTCATTTATTTTTGACATCGGGAAAGTTTGTACAAATTGTGAAATTTTTAATTTATCAGTTGCAATCAAATCCAACACTTCAGGATATAATTCGGCACGACAACCCCATGTTCCAATCAACTTCGCATCAAAAGCCATCAGATTACTCAGGCGAACTTCTACTTTATCCATCGTGAATCCAACAATGGAAAGCGTGGATGTGAACGTGATGAGATTAAAGGCCAAATCCTGTCCGGCTTTTGTGCCGCTGAATTCAAAAATCTTCCAGCCGAATTTTGGCGCTTTGATTTCTTTGGCAAGTTCTTTTACTTTTTCTTTAATTGTTTTTGAATCCAATTCTTTGATGTTAAGTGTGGCATCAACACCATTAGATTTTGCGGTAGCAAGTTTTTCATCATTAATATCAAGCGCAATTATTTTTGCTCCGAATATTTTTGCAATGAGCGCACCATAAATCCCCACACCGCCCACGCCAATTACAATGGCTAAATCTCCGGCTTCCAGTTCCGATTTTTTTATGACCTGATACGGTGTAGAAATGGCATCGGCAATTACGGAAAGTTGTTCGAGCGGATATTTTTTCAAAACCGAATCAGGAACAGGACATAAAAACTTGGAAGGAACTTTTATATGCGAAGCAAATCCACCCTGGAAATCATTTCCCGGCATGAGTTGGTTTCTGCAAATATTGCTTCTTCCTTTTTTGCATAGTTCACATTCTCCACAGGGAAGTACGGCAGGAATTATTACCGCTTTATTCATCCACTTGTCATCACCTGCTACAACTGTTCCGCTAATCTCATGGCCGAGTGTGAGCGGAAGTGCATGCTTTGTTTGCACGCCATAATGCCAGAAACTTAAATCGGTATGGCAAACTCCACAGCCGGCAATTTTCACCAGCACTTCCCCTTCTTTCAAATCAGGAAAATTAATTTCCGCGAGTTTGAACTCCTTATTGAGTTCTGTCATTTGCCATTGATATAATTTGTCGTTGCTCATAATTACAAATTGGGATTTTCAAATAAAATTGCTGTACCCTTACCGCCACCAATGCAAGCCAAGGCAATTCCATATTTCACTTTTCTGATATTCATTTCTTTTGAAATGGTGAGCGATAACCGCGCTCCTGTTGTGGCAAGCGGATGACCCATCTTGATAGCGCCACTGTTTACCAGATAGATATCATCGTAAATAATTCCGATGCCTTTTTCTTTGTTGTGAAATCCTTGCATAAATTATTTTATTGGTTGATGAGTTGCTTCTGTTTTGTCAAGCGAATCCGTTTTAGCAGTTGATTCTTTCGCATAGATTGCCGCCCCAAAAGAAACAACAAACTGTGGTTTTTCAACCACACTTACTTCCTTTTTATATCGCTCCTGTAATAAATTTTTTAAAAACGGATTATGTGCAATCACTCCTCCAATCAGATAAATGGGTGAGAGAGGATCAATTCTCAGTTTCATAATGCGGTTGACAATTGAGATGTAAATTCCTTTTGCGATGTCTTCAATCGGCAGCCCTTCAAACATCCAGCTCATGATTTCTGTTTTTGCAAACACAGTACAGAAACTATTCAGTTCTTTGCTGAAAGTTGATTTTCTTGCGAGGTCGCTCATATCGGAAATGCGGATGTCAGCGCGTTCAGCAACTTCGGTGATGAACGAACCCGTTCCTGCTGCGCATTTATCATTAAGATAAAAATTTTCAATGTTATTATCCTCTTTGCATTTAATCACTTTAATGTCTTCTCCGCCAATGTCAATAATGTTTTTTGCTCCCGAAAAATATTTTGAAACTCCGAGCGCAGCGCAGTTTAATTCTGTTTTAATCAGGTCGGCATCCGCAAAATGCTTGCGCCCGTAACCGGTCGCACAGATGTGGGAAACTGTATATTCTTTTTTCAATGCTTCAATCACATGGCGCACAGAAATTTTATCGCGGTTTAACGTTTTGAGCGCTGTTTGAAAAACTATTTTTTCATGTTCGTCAATGACCGTGAATTTTGTGTAAGCCGAACCCAAGTCAACTCCCAGAAAATACTTGAGCAATTTCGAACTGCCGTTTTTTGCGATCATTTCTTTCGCAACCATATTTTGCGCAACAGCAGCTTTAGCCGTCTGAACGGATGTAGAAAAATTTTTGTCCGACATCGCTTTCACCATGTTCGTGAAAGTAAGATTAAGGGAAGTGCGGACGTAATGCTTGCGTCCGTACTCCACAATTTTTCCGTTGAGGTAATCAATTTCAGTCGGACGACCGTTCAACAAATCAACAGCCAATGATGGAAAATGATTTCCTGCTTTGCCTAAGTAGCGAAGACAGGTGCGAATAAAATCGTCATCAAATTTTATTTTTTCAGCTTCTGCTACTTCCACCGCTTCCTCAATAATCTGCTCCACCAATTCAACGGTATCCGAGTTGCTCATGGCTTCTTTAATGGTCATTCTTCCCACGGCACACAAGGCGCTGAGTGATGCATTCAGAATGGTTTTTTCCCAAACACGTTTGAGTAATTCAAATGAACCGATGGATTTTGTTTCGAGCGAAACTTTATTCAGCCATCCGCAAATTTCTTCTGCTTGTGTTTTTCTTGAATCATCTACAGACGCAAGGTAATTCGGAGGAGTGAAGAATGTAACTTTCGTGCTGTTTGGCGCAGTGAGATTGCCTGCAAAATTGATGACCATGCGGAAAGTTCTGCTTTCTCCAATCACGCGAGAAGCCATCTGCTCGACATCAATTCCGTTCATTGCGCATATTACTCCAAGCGAAGTGTTGCTTAATTTCTCAATCTCCTTCATGGCGGAAGGAAGATGAGTGGTCTTTAGACAAACCACCAGCAAATCAGGATTAAATTTTTCAAGATCCGCAATGGAACTAAAAACATTTTTAAAAGAAGCTTTTTTGTTAATCACACCTTCCAGCACAACTCCGTTTGTTTTGATAAGATTGCTTTTTATTTTGTCAAGGTCACAAACAGCAACTTCCAGTCCCGCTTCCTGCAAGTGAACGGAAAGGATCATTCCCACGGGGCCGATTCCAATGATGGCAACTTTTTTCTTTTTATTTTCTGATATCATATCTTTCATATTTAAAAGATTATACTGATTGCCATGAATGATTACTATTCATTGTCTCCATTATTCAATTTATAGTTTTCAAAAATTTAATTATTTCATCTGATTCTTTTCCTATTAGGTAGGCGCGTACTCGCATGTGTGCTCCAATCACATCCCATTCTGCATCGCTGAAAGATGCCGGAGAAGGACTGTTATGACAACGAGCGCAGTTCTGCTCCCATAACTTCAAACCGGAATATTGATTTGCTGCAGTACCTTGCGTATTATCTTTTACTGCACAGCCCGAAATAATCAGAATGAATAATAATGAGTATAGCAGCTTCATTTTCTCTGTGCTTTTATTGAATAGTAATTGATTTTGAAATTTCATCCATTTTATCTTTCTTTGACATTGCCATCATCTTGATTGTGTAATTTCCTGCAACAGCGTATGTATGCGTTGGATTAGCATCGGTTGATTTTGTTCCATCACCAAAATCCCATTCACAGTTATCCATGTTAGTTGCGCAGGAAGAATTAAATGTAATGGATTCATTAATAGCTGCAATTGTTTTGCTTGCGTCAAAACACGCTGTGGGTTTTTTGACACATCCGGAAGAAACGATGGTTGCCACCAACAATGCAGTCAGAAATATTTTAATCCTGCTTTTATTGTTGTGGTGTTTTAGAATTATCATTTTTCTGTTTTCAGATTTGTTACAAATAATTTTTACATTTCAAAATCCTATTACCCATTGAAACATCAATAAGTTTTGGTTTTTGAAAAATATATTTTCCGGCACTCCAACCTGATAAGCAAGTTTAAAGGCAGATCGGCTATCCAACCAATATTCAATTCCCATTGTAAAGCGTGATCCGCTATTGTTCCATCGTGAAAAGACCGGTTCCTTTAAATAATCATACCTGAAAATATATTCTGTATTCTTTAAAAAATGTTCAGATGCAGTTGGACGATAAGAAATCATTACAAAATATAGTTCAGTAACATTGTTAAACCGATAGGTAGAATCGTTCAGGTTAACATCTTCTGCAGGAACGTTGAGTATTAGCATCGGATTGGCTTTGTAATAAACTTTATCTGCCGAAACTTTGCAGTGCTGTCCTTTAAAATCAATTACTCCTTTGAGGAATCTGAAATATTGATGATACATAATATCAGCTCCATAGAGCATTGCCTGCACGCCTGCATGAGGCGTTTCGTCTTTACCGACACGAGCCCGTTGTGCAAAAAATCCAATCTCCAGAGAAGAGTTGTTGGGAATGGGAAGGAAACCTACTCTTCCGCCAAGCGCTTTGTTTTTGTTATTATCAGTAAGATTATCGTAAGAAAGTTTTCCGGCACTTTTGCTGGTGTCATCCACCAGTGAAGGGCCGTTCGAGAAATACAGCGCGTAAACTGCTTTGATCTTCCAGATAGGAATTCCACCTCTCGCCTGCATGCCCAATTCTGTTTCAGGAAGCACTTGTTCGCTTCCCATTCCTGCCGGAGCATCGGGCAGACGATTCATCCAGGGCGCGTGCATACGTTCAGGATATAATCCGAATGGAGACAAGAACATTCCACCTGTGAGTGTCACGTAAGGATTTATGAAGTAAACCAGATCAGCATAAGCCAGCATGATGCTTGCACTAGTGGTAGCGGACGAAGCAGAGGATGTTGAAGTAGTGGTTGAACTCATTCCTCCATGCAAGGGTGAAGGAGAATTTGAAGTTCTCATTATCATTCCTCCCATGCTGCCAGATGATGTATTGCTTTGAGGTGAACCGGATCCTGCTGAAATATGAAAATGCGATTCAAACAATAAATTTTTTGATGGTTGCCATACTATAAGAGGCAAAAATCCCACTGCGAATCCTGCTGAGTTAAATTTTTTTCCGTCAATATTCATATCAATGTTTGCAGAGCCGGTAAGTAGAACTTTTCTTCTTTCTTCTTTTGAATCTTCACTTTGATAATTTGGATTCATACTGTCTGATGAAGCAATAACTGGCAGAGAAACGGGAAACGTATCTTTAGCAACAGTGTTTTTTGACAGTGTGTCAATATTAATCTGTTGTATTTTTTTGGTTGCAGCAATGCTATCCTTGTGAACCACCATTGTATCGAGTGCTTTTACTGCAAGCTTTGTTTTGTTCGCTGAAGAAGTATCATTGGAAATATTTTTCTGCTGAGTAGAAGTGGAAGTAACTGAAGGAGTAACAGCAACAACCACATTGGTTTTCTTTGAGGGTATTGGTTTATCCAAAACGGCAAGTGTGCGGATATAATTGATAACATTCCACCTTTCATTTTCGGAAAGTGCTATGCTGAAGGGTGGCATTGCATTTCTACCGGTAGTTATTTTATAAAATATTTCTCCGTCTTTCTGCTGCTGAAATTTTTTACTTGTGTGGTCGGCAGGATGCGGATTAAAATTCAACGATAAACTACCGTTTCCTTTTCCGGTTTCACCATGGCAGGCAATGCATAAAGTGCGGTAAGTATTCTTCCCGGCTTTTATAGATGCGTTGCTTGAAGGGATTGGATTTTTTTTGGCAGACCAACCTTGCGGAGCCACCCATGGCTGCCCCTGAGCAGAAGCAAAACATACTCCGAAAAGAAGCCATACAATGCCTGAGAAAAATTTATTGACTTCTTTCATATTATTTTATTCTACTACAGGAACAGTTACCATTATCATTTCTTTTTGCTGAGAACGTTTTATTTTCAGAGGTATTCCACCTCTAACCCGCCCACCGTAAAGACTATCATACCCCACCATATAAACGTAATACTTTCCCCACTTTAAATTATCGCAATCAACTTCATCGTTTCTTGGCGTGCCAACAAAAAAAATATCATAGTCAGATGGTTTTGTACCGGGCAATTCATCGGCATTGTATTTCAGAAAAACGGTGTCAGGATATCCCACATGATTGATGATTTTAATGCCGTGATGTTCAGCTGTAATCATCAACATTACTTCTCCTCCGGAACCGGCTTTGTGGCAGGAGGTAAGAACAAGTACAAAGTATAGCGTACAAAGAACAAAGTACAAAGAAGAATACTTGATACTTGTCCAAAGGACTCCTTGCGGAGATACTTGATACTTGATATTATTCGTAATTCGTTTCATTTGCAGTTCATAGTGTTAATGATAATGACCTGCCATTGCAGGGTAATAGGGGTCGGCACCCAGTTCAGGTTTATAGTTAGGAACAAGCTGTAATGTTTTCATATCAATTGCCGTCATATTTCCATTACGACCTCCACAGGCAGAAGAATGATGCGGAGCAGGTCCTGTTGGGTTTACATTGCGGTTAAGAATATAAACTTTACCGCTCATATCATCCGGCATATTGCCGTGTGGCTGCCATCCTGTAAAAATTTTACTTACAACAGTATGACTTTTGTAATTAATCACGTATACAGAACCGGTCTTTCCTGGAAATGTTACATCATCTTCCTCACAAGTGCAAAAAACATAATCAGTTGAACTGGAATAATGCGGGTGCTGAGGATATTTTCCTACGGGCACAACTGCAATTAAGCTGTCATTGACTGAACTGAAGAATCTCACTTCATTTGATTTCTGGCAACTCACATTATATTCAGTGCCATCGGGAGAAAAATGGATGGCATGCGGGTCGTATTTCGGAGGAATGTTGATAGGTTCACCCGGTTGAAGAGGCAATTGGAAAAATTCAGGATTGTAAATATCCGACACGTTTATTTTATAGATAAAATTTCCGGGCAATGAAGTTACATAAAGCCAATTATTTTTTAATGCGCTTCCATGTGGAGATTGCAGCAGCCCGCTGCCACTGTATGATGTAAGCAACGTCATGTTTTTGATGTTGACTACAGCAATTTTTCCATCGGCTTGCCAATCAACAACAAACGCTAAACTATCATCTGGCGAAGTAACAAAACTGTTCCATGAACCTTGCCCTATGTTTACCTGCCCGGCTAAAGAACCATCAGCAATCCGAAATTTCTGAAACACGCTTCCACTGTAAAAACACACAAAAAAATATTTACCATCGCGTGACATAGCAATTTGATGAGGCGACTCAATAGCATTGGGATTGCCACCCACATTTATACAGCGCATGATGGACCCGGTTGTCGCATCAACATTATATACATTGTCGCACCCTTGGTTGATAACGAATAATTGCTGATGTTCTGAAAGAGGTGAAAATGGAATCAAACCGTTTCTTGCTGGCGCACCTGCATTTATCCAGTCTCGGAGGGTAGTCATTTCGTCTCTTGATAATGGTTCCTGCCCCGGAGGCATGGTGGGTTTATTGGAAATTCCAAAATCACTATACGTGTTAGAAAAATACATAAGGAAACTCAGATCAGCGCGGTATGGAACAACGGCTGTATTTCCGTAGCGGCTTCCTTTGAATAAACTCGTCCAGCTTTCGAGTGATAATCCGTTTGCAGCATCTTTGCTTTTATCAGTATGACAGCCGGCAACCGCGCATTTAGTGAGAAGAATTTTTCCTACTTCAAGCGGGTATCCTTTATAATCAGAACCTGTCTCATCTTTCCTGCAAGTGATGACAAGAAAAGCGATACCCGCTAATGACATATATAGTATCAGTTTCTTGTTCATAAAAAAATAACTTGCCTTTTCTCAAAGGGATGAATACGCACAATTTATTCAATGAATCTAAAGGTAATTTTTTTTTCAAACATTCTTTATAAAATAAATTTCTTCATCGGCAGGCACTTTGTTTCCGTGTTTTTCACGAAGCAGTGTTTTGTATTTATTAATAATTGATGAAGAAGTGCTTTTTGTTTCGCTTTCATCCGGCAAACCCACATTGATAATTGCCGCTGATTTTAATTTTGTTGTGCCGTCTTCTATCTGTCGGTTCACTAATTTCAAACATCCGGTGAGGCATCTGCCTAATTCATCTAAGCTGCGGGGGCAGAAGCATCCTTCTTCCGGAGTTAGTTTATAATCGGGTTGAGATAGCAATGTTTTATTCGGAAAGATTAACGCAATGGGGTTTTCTTTTTCATCCTCGCTCACCGCAACATATTTAATGTAATGGCATACTTCACCGATAAGTTTTTCTAAATCGGCAGGACTTATCTTTTCTCCTGTAGATAGTTTAAATATATTGGTCATTGGTGATTGGTTATTGGTCATTGGTCAATGGTTATTGGTCAATGGTCATTAGTCATTGGGTCTTTGCCAATGGATTTGATGTAATTGTTAAGCATTTTTCCAATGGAGTAGTTAATTCTTGTATTTCTCTGCGGTTCTCAGCGTGATTTTTCTCTGTGAACTCAGCGGTTAAAAATTTTTCCCGAAGGGATGGAAACCCAACCGCAGAGAACGCTGAGATTTTCGCAGAGAGCCGCAGAGTGTGGATAAGTCCTGTCATGCTTGGGATTCTTATGTGCATATACCTATAACAATATTCCAAATCTTTTCTCCCATTTCCATGGAGAATTGATACACATTTAATTCTTCTATACTTTTCATTTGCTGATAATGACTAATGACTAATTACGGCTGTTGGTTTATGTATTGTTTTTGTACTTTCAATCTGTTCAAGAAAGGTTTCTATCTTGGTGGTGCTTTGTGCTTCGGAATAAAAACGCAAATCACACAAATCTCCTTCGATGGTTAAGGTGGGAATGCCAAGTTTCTCTGAGATTCGTTGGGGCATTCCGAAGCGGGAGTTGGAATTATTGGCGCAGGTTTTTGCATCGTGAAATATCATTCCGTCAATACGAAAGTCTTTTACGTGTTTTGCCAATAATTTTTCTTTCGCTGCTTCGCTTCGGTTGATAAATATTTCGGTGTATGCTTTGGCAGAGGATTCAAACGGATGTTTTTCATCAAAGGCATCAAACACCCAACTGTTGCAGTAGGTGGAAGCCACCACTGCGGCTTTGTTTTCGATAAACAGGTCTGACATCGGTCTTAGTTTTCCCCATATCGGCATTCCATCCCAATAAATTCTACTGCTTTCTTCGGCAAGAAACCCGATTTTCTTTTCCACATTATCCTGAAGTTCTTTTAACAGGGCGGTGTAATAATCTTTTGCCAGTTGTGTTCCGCGCAAAACCACAATGGGTCCCATGTGAATGGTGGCATCGAAGAAACTTATGGGCGATGGCGAAGCGGTTGCCGTCCATAATACTTTTTTCCATAGGTCGGTTGCTTCTTTACTGAGTTTTAATGTTTCGCGAAAGCGGTCGATGTCAAATTTTTTACCGCTTGCTTTTTCACAGGCAGGGATCATTGCCTTAAATTGCGCGCTCACATCAGCAATATGCGCATCGCTTACTTCATCCATATAGCGCGGAGGAGTGATTCCGGCAATGGGGCAATTCATTTCCTTGGCAAAATAGTTCATCCAATCCTGAACTTCGCGGCATTGGTTGGTGTTGTAAACTATCAGAGCGGGTTTTGGAGGTCCAGCCAAACCATAATGTTCCTGCAGCGGAGTTTGCTTTTTTAAATACGAACCAATATCGGCAGTCAGGTAGGAACATATATCATTGTTATATCCAAGTTTTGTGCTTTCGGGAATAAGGTCGCCTGCCGTGCGTGTGGCGCCTAATAATGCTCCGTGATTTTCGGGAAAGTGAACTTCAAAGCCAAAGGAGCGAAGCAATTCGGCTGGTCCAACACTGGTGCACCATGCCATCTTCTTGGATGTGTCTTTCATCCCCAGAAAATAGTTTGTCATTATTTCCTTTAACAGTTTTGCGGATTGGATTTTGTACATAGTTGTAGTATTTAAATTTTTATCCTTGCATCCACCACAAGCGCTTTATCCTCAAAAGCCATGATAGGGTTCAAATCCATTTCCTGAATTTGAGGGAAATCGGTAACCAATTGCGAGAGCCGTTGAATAATTTCAATCACGCTTTCTTTGTGAATTGGTTTTTCACCCCGCGCTCCATCCAATATTTTTGATGCCTTGATGGAGGAAAGCATTTCTGTTGCTTCCAGTTCTGTTACAGGCGCGATTTTGAAAACAACATCTTTTAATACTTCCACATAAATTCCTCCTATGCCGAACATAATCAAAGGTTCGAGGTCGCGTTGCGCGCTCACACCGGCAATCAGTTCTCTTCCTCCGGGAAGAAATTTCTGGATGAAGAATTTCAAATCTTTTAGTTGGAATTTCTTTTGAAACTTTTCCACGGTGGTCAGCACTTCATCCATATTTTTCAAATTAACCACCACTCCTCCTAAATCGCTTTTATGAACCAATGATTCTGCATCGGCTTTCATCACCACCGGAAAACCTATTTCCTTTACTGCCTTTGCCACATCATACGCACGGTCAGCAATTCTCCAATCCGCTATTGGAATTTTATAGGCGGAAAGCAAATTATATACCTGCGTGGAGGAAAGAAATTCCTTGCCTTCTTTTTTAGCTTCAGCAAAAATTGTTTCGGCTTTCATTTTATTTACATCTGTAAAAACTTTTGCCTCGCCAATATTCCTCGAACGCACTTTGTGATATTTATACAATGCGCCCAGCGCCTTTGCGGCAGTGGTAGGGAAACTGTAACAAGGAATGCCTCCTTCTTTCAGAATCTTAGCCGTTACTTTGAAACGATCCAGCGACATATTCGTCATGAAATTGCAAACGATGGGTTTGCGCTTCATCTTATTCACTTCAACAATATTTTTTGCCACCTCATCAACATCGGTAAACGGTGCAGTTACAAAATTTATATAGATGGAATCAATTGTATCTTCCTCCATCAGCACATCCAGCGCGCTGCGGAAATGTTTTCCTCCCGCAGTTGCAACCACATCAACCGGATTTCCGATAGATGCTTCCGGAAGCATTGTTTCTTTTAAAATCTTTTTTGCTTTTTCGGAAAGCGCAGGAAGCTGCAAACCAGCACTTACCAATTCATCAGTAGCGATAACGGCAGGTCCTCCTGTATTTGTGATAATGCCCACTCTGTTCCCTTTCGGGATGGGCTGTGTGGCAAATGCCATTGCAATCTGACACATTTCTTCCTCATTATTAAATGCGAGTATTCCGGTTTTTTCAAAAATCAATTCGGTGGCGATATCCACACCGGCAAGCGAACCTGTGTGCGAGGCGGCAGCTTGCGCTCCTGCTTCGGTTCTTCCGGCTTTCATAGCGAGAATTGGTTTTTTCTTTGAAACTATTTTTGCCACTTCCATAAATTCTCTTGGATTGTGAAATCCTTCGGTATATAAAAGGATGGCTTTTGTTCCTTCATCCTCACCGTAATAACTCACCACATCTGAAATAGAAATATCGCAGGCATTACCGTTGGAAGCATACATGCGCATGCCGATATCCAAATCAAACATGCTCTGCATAATGATAGCGCCCACTCCTCCGCTTAATGCAACAATTGAAATAGCGCCCGGTTCAGGAAATGTAAACGTGAAATCGCAATACGCTTTCAGGTCAGGATCTGAATTAATTATTCCCTGGCAATTCGGTCCGAAGATTCTCACTCCGTATTCTTTTGCTTTTGCCAAAAATGCTTTTTGAAGAACCATGCCTTCAGCACCCATTTCGCTGAAGCCGGCAGAGTTAATGATAACGGATTTGATTCCTTTCTTGCCGCAGTCCTCAATTATCTGCGGAACAAATTTGCTGGGGATTATTACATGTGCCAAATCAATTTCTCCGGGCACATCAAAAATGGTTGGATATGCTTTTACGCCTCTTACTTCCGGTTCTTTTGGATTGATAGGATAAATTTTTCCTGTATAGCCGTAATGAACAAGATTTTTTAAAATGACATTTCCAATGGAAAGTTCTTTGGATGAAGCGCCAATAATGGCAATAGATTTAGGTTTGAAAAGAGAATCCAGTTCATGCACCACTTTTGATGTTGTCTTTTTTTCTTTTGTTTCCACATAATTCATGACAAACTATTTTTTTAAGGTCAACTATTTAATTCTTCCAACCCCCTACAAGTCCTTCCCTTCGGGAAGGATTTACCCCGTTGGAATTATTTCCTACGGGGTTTAGGATGGGCTTCATTTCACCGAAACAATGATGCCAAGGCAGGCAAGAACTGCCTGCCCTTTGTAAGAGAATTTATTCATGAGTGAAACGCACGCGCATGGAAACCCCCATAGTTCCTAAGTCGTACTAACTCAAACACGTTGTATTCTCTCCGGCACCAAAGTTCAGTGAATAAATTTTTTATATGTCGTTACCAATTGTTTCATGCTGCTACTGCTTTTTTTTCTTTCAGTTTAATATGGCGGAATCCTCCCCACAAAGCTGCACCGATTGCTCCTGCGTAAATCGCATCAGGGTGTGTTTTGATTACAAACTTTTTTCCTGTTTCTGCCAGTTGTTCTTCAATCGCCTGAAGCATTCCTTTGTTCAACGCCATTCCTCCTGTGAGAATAATCGGAGATTCCCCTTTCAGCGAACTCATGAGTTTAATGATTCTGTTTGCGATGGAAAGATGAATTCCTTTAATAATGTCAGGCGTAGTAATTCCACGCGAGACCATGTTGATGACATCGGTTTCGGCAAGAACTGCACAAATTCCTGAAGAGATTTCGGGATTTTTTGCCGTAAGTGAAACATCACCGACTTCTTCAATAGACAAGCCGAGATAGCGCGAAATATTTTCTACAAACTGCCCTGAACCTGAAGCGCATTGACCTGTCATTTTATAATCCTGCACGCGCGCATCTTCCGAAACTTTTACCGCACGTACATAAAGCGCTCCCATATCAACAACCGTTTTTGCATCAGGAAAAAAGAAATTGGCACCTTTTGCGTGCGTGGTCATTCCGTAAAAATGCCCGCGCTTGCGTTTCACCAAATCCCCTTCACCTGTGGAAGCCAGATACGCAACACCTTCATACTTTAAATTATTTTTTTGAAGCATCGTGTTTATCATCTCATCAGCCACTTGAGTAGGATTTCTTTTGCGGATTTTTTCAGTTTGCTTGTCAACGAGTTTTGATTTGTCCGAATAATCCATGAGAACTAATTTGATGAAGTTGCTTCCGACATCAATTCCCATTGTATAAAATGATTTTTCCATAGGTAAATAATTATTTTCTCTTAGGCAAAATTGACGCAATTACTTAGCTTATACTATGACATGCATCATGATTTCCAGAAGTATCAGAAGAAAAAAATCCTGATAAATATCATTTCTCAAGGACTTAAACTTTTCAGGTTTGTTCGGTTATTATGGATTCAAATTCGTACGCATCTCTCATGATAATTTTTTCCATTCAATTTTTTTTCCGAAGCCGAGTTTGTTATCTGTAAATTTTAAAAAGTTCAGTTCAATAATCCAGAGTTCACCGGCAAATGCTAACGCGAAAGGATATTTTTTGTAGTACGTGTTCTTGGCGGTCGTCAGAATCTCACCCTCTGCTTTTGACATTTTTCCTGTGAACTGAATTCCCTGTATTCTTGTTTTGTCAAGTTTATCAGGAGTAATTGTGCCGGCAACTTTATCATTTCTGAGCGCAATGGCAATGTGGTTGGTATCGGAACTTGATTTAAAAATAAGAAGGTTCTTTTTTTCCGCATAGGCGTAAAAACAATTCGCGCAGTAGGGGTGATCGTTCTCTGAAACAGCAAGCGTCAGGTTGGTATGCGCTGCAAGGAAAGCAAGGATCCTTTCGTCTATTTCATTTTTTTCTTTCACATCATCCATGAATTAATCAGCCATCAGCAGATTTTTTCGCAGCGTGTCAGCAAGTTCTTTCAGTTCTTCCTTTTTCGCATTGCCAAGTTCCCGGTCGCAATCCTCGAAACGGAAATATATTTTTTCAAGTTCCTCTTCTGAAAAAATTGTTTCAGCGGTTTGAAACACTTCATCGTTCTCCACTGCAATATGATCGAGCAGCGCTTCGGTGTACTCCTCCAGCAGCAGCTGTGCATGCGGATATTGTTTTTTATTTAAAGACGTTTCAATGTTCTTTATCATCACCCGGAAATCAGCATGGTTCTCGAACATTTCCTTGATAACGCCATCGGCAAGCAATTCATTGCGCTTTGCCATTTCAGGAAAAAGGATCTCTTCTTCCTTGAAATGATGGTACTTGTCGGCATAGTTTCTGAAAAAACCGATTAACTGTGTGATGAGTTTTTCATAGGCGGCATCGTCTTTTCCGATAAGTAATTTTGCCTGTTGTGCAGTATCAATTGCGTTGACGATGATTTCGTGTTCGTCAAACAACACTTTCATGGATTTATTCATAGTGGGGTATTTATGCTTTTGTGAAAAATTTAATAATTCAGCTGCGAAACCAAAAGGAATAATGGAATGTTGGATGGCTGGGTGGATTCCAATCTTCCAACCTTCCAATCTTCCAATCTTCCATCATTTCCATTTCACATAATATCAACTCCGAATTTTTTCAGCCTTCACCGATTGAATCGCCTCCAACACTTTTTGAGGAGTGATCGGAAGTTCAAATATCCTTACACCAATGGCATCAGCAACAGCATTGGCAATGGCTCCGAGGATCGGCAAGGTGGCTCCTTCTCCCACTTCTTTTGCTCCATAAGGTCCTGCAGGTTCATAGCTGTCCACTATATTGGAATCAATAGGCGGCATATCTGCCGAAGTAGCAATTAAATAATTGTGAAAGTCAGCATTCACCATTTTTCCTTTGCTGTCGAACACTTCATTTTCAAAAAGTGTTTCGCTCATTCCCATCAATACTGCGCCTTCTGCCTGTCCTTCCACCAGAAGCGGATTCACGGCAGTGCCGCAATCGTGCGCATCCCAGAAATTCAGCACTTTCACTTTTCCTGTTTCCATATCCACATCCACTTCGCATACGGTTGCTGAAAAGGAATAGGCGGGAGAAGTTCCAACGGCTGCTCCTTTATATTTTCCGCCAAGCCCTTCGGGAGGAGAATAATGCCCTTTGCCGAGTAGCGGTCCCTTCATAGAGAAATGTGCAAAGCCCGCTTCTTCCCAGGGAATGAATTTTGAAGGATTGTCCTTTACAAATACCTTGTTCTCTCTTGCCTCTAATTTGTCTTCATCAACTTTCAAAATTCCAGATGCAGCAGCAAGAACCTGTTTCTTAATTTCTTCTCCTGCCATTTTAGAGGCATTGCCTCCCATCAAAGTTACACGGCTGGAATAAGCGCCAAATCCGATTGGTGTGAGGTCGCTGTCGGCAGATACAACGCTGATCCTGTCGTATGTAATTCCCATGGCTTCGCAGGCTGCCATCGCAAGGACTGTATCTGATCCTTGTCCGATATCGGCATCCCCGATAAACAACACGGCTCTCGATCCGTCTTCCACAATTTTGATTGTGGCGCTTGAATGAGGGAATTTGGAACGGTAGATCGGATAGCCCGCTCCGGAAACAAATCCTCCGCAGCCGATACCTATTCCTCTTCCTTTTGGAAGCTTTCCTTTCTTCTTGTCCCAGTCGGATTTTTTTCTCACCAGGTCAATGCAGGCGGTGAGTTCGCATGAATTAATATCAAGGTCGTTGCAAGTGTGATAATCAGGTGTCATCGCGTTCTTCAAACGGATATCAACCGGATCCATTCCGATATCATCGGCAATCATGGTTAATAATGATTCAAACGCAAACCGCGGATGAGGACAGCCATGTCCGCGGAAAGCACCGCAGGGGGGCAGGTTGGTGTTCACCCTGAAGCCGTCATATTTATAGTTAGGAAATTTGTAAAGCGTGGTAAGCATGGATCCTGCATAATACGTGGAAACAATTCCGAAACTTGAATACGCTCCGCCTTCCAGCACCGCTCTTTGTTTGACGGCTGTGATGGTTCCGTCTTTTTTCACTCCTATTTTCAGGTCAATGTATTGTTTATGACGGCCTCTTCCGAACAAATACATTTCTTCGCGGTTAAATCTCATCTTGACAGGGCATCCTGCAATTCGTGAAAGGAAAATGGATGCCACTTCAATTGTGGTAGTAGCTGCTTTGGCGCCAAAACCGCCTCCGCAGTTTGTCATAATAACCCGGATATTTCCGAGCGGCAACCCGAGTATGTGCGAAAGCTGATGATGCACATAATGCACAACCTGAGTGGAAGTGTGAAGCGTTACTCTTCCGTGCCTGTCCCATTCTGCAATGGAACAATGCGGCTCCATGGGATTCTGATAGGTTCTGTTTCCAACAAACCGTTCTTCGCGGATATGGTCGGCTTCGGCAAATCCCTTTTCTATATCCCCGAAGTGATGATCTACATGCGTGTTGATGTTATTTTCATATTTATCATCAAAGAGGCGGGGCGCGCCATCTTTCATTGCTTCTTCAGGATCAAAGACAGCGGGCAGTTCTTCGTATTCAACCTCAATTAATTTCAGCGCTTTGTAGCAGGTCTCTTCATCAATTGCAGCTACTGCGGCAACCACGTCTCCTACAAACCGTACTTTTCCTTTTGCAAGAATATTTTCATCGTAGCGCGGGGGAGAAGTTCCCCATTTCACATCCGGAACATCAGCGCCTGTCAATATCACTTTCACGCCCGGAAGTTTCATGGCTTTCTTTGTGTTGATGGATTTTATCAGCGCATGAGGAACGGGACTGAGCAGCAATTTTCCATAGATCATATTCGGCAGCGAAATATCATCCGTATAAATTGCTCTCCCGGTTGCTTTATCCGGTGCATCGTGTTTTGGTAAGCGTTTGCCAACAACGGAAAGGTCTATAGCTGATTTCTGAGGATGAAACTCTAACGGTTTCACTTCTTTGCCCTTCAGATATTCTTTTGCAGTTTCAACCGCTTCAATAATTTTTGTGTATCCTGTGCATCGGCACAGATTGCCGCTCAGTCCGGACTTAATTTCTTCTTCTGTTGGGTTCGGATTACTGTCCAGCAGGGATTTTGTCCGCATGATCATTCCCGGTGTGCAATAGCCGCACTGGATGGCTCCTTTCTCAACAAATGCCCGTTGAATAGGATGCAGCTCTTCGCCTTTCGCGAGGCCTTCAATGGTTTCAATCTTTTTTCCATCGGCATCTAATGCAAGTACGAGGCATGAATTGACTGCTTTGCCATTCATAAGAACAGTGCATGCACCGCAGTCACCAAGTTCGCAACCTTTTTTAGTGCCTGTGAGTTTCAGTTCATCTCTTAACAGGTCAGCCAACGTTGTTCCGGCATGAACGGCTACATCGTAATCATTGCCGTTGACGTTTAGTTTTAATAGGTGCTTCATAATTTCTTTTTATAGTTGCGTATCTTTCTGTTGAATTTATTTTTTTACCGATGCAATTGCTTTTGCAATAGCCCGTGAAGTAAGAACGGATAAAATAGTTCTCCTGTAATTTGCTCCTCCGCGTATGTCGCCAATCGGAACGGAATCCTCAACGGCTGCTACGCCTGCCTGTTTAATTGAAGATGAATTCTCAGAGAGTTCGGAAAGCGTTTTCCCTTTCAGCATTTCAGTTGCTTTGAAACTAATCTTGGGGGTAGGGGCAACCGCGCCAATGACAATGCAAGCGTCAACACAAATATTTTTTTTCGCGATCACCATTACAGCCACCGAAGCCACAGAAATATTGCCGGATTCCCTTAATCCGAATTTTTCAAAATGCGCGCCCAATCCCGGCTTTGGAAGAGGAAGAATTATTTTGGTCATCACTTCTCCTTTTTTGAGAATAGTTTTTTTATTGAAGATAAAAAAGTCCTTCAGGGAAACAGTTTTTGTCTTTCCGGCACTTGCAATTTTCACCTTTGCGTTCAGCGCGATTAAAATAGGTGCGGAATCACAGCAGGATGCCCCCGTGCAAAGATTTCCCCCGATGGTCGCGGTGTTGCGCACCTGCTCGGATCCGATCTGAGATAAAGCATTTGCCAATGCCGGGTAATATTTTCTGACGAGCGGATTGGCAATTATTTCATTGTGCGTAGTGGTTGCACCGATGCAAAGATTTGTCCCCTCTTTTTTTACAAAGGACAATCCCTTTACACCTGAAAGGGAAATAATATCCGCGGGATACCTGAGTCCCTTTTTAATTTCAACCAGCAGGTCGGTTCCTCCGGCCAGCGTAGCTCCATTATTGCTTTTCTTCAGAAGTTTGAGTGCTTCGGTCAGCGATTTGGGTTTGTAATAATTGTAATCCGGGATGTACATAAAAAATAAAATTAAGTTTTTTCTATTTTAATAATTTTTACAGGACAATTTTTCACTGCTTTCATTATTGATTTGTATTCATCGTCTTCAACTTCTGTTCTGAAAACTCCTTTTTTGCTTATTGCTCCTAACAACATACTCTTTCCATCTTTACGTGACATTCTCCATCTGTTTTTATTCGTTTCCACACAGGCATTGCAACCAATACATTTGGCGCGGTAGTGAAATATTTTCACCATCAGGCATCTACTATTTTATACAACTTGTCTGACGAACGGATTTTCATTTTTACCGGCATGGAAATAGTTTCGCCTTTTTTTACTTTTTCTTTTTTTCTGTCATTTACTCTCAATTCATTTACCTTGTCCTGAATAATTCCTGTAGTAGGACCGCTGATTAAGATTTCATCTCCAACTTCCAGCGATTGAGATTCTATCTTAAATTCTCCTATGCCGATGTTGTCGAAATATTTTATTCCTTTCCCAACATAAATTTTTTTCTTCGTTGCCTTTGAACCGTACTCGTCATTCCATTCTCCCGTCTTTTTACCGAGATAATACCCGTCCCAGAATCCGCGATTGAAAACTGTTGTCAGCTGCTCTTTCCATTTTTCAATTTTTTCTTTTGTGTAATTTTTTTCTGCAATTGAATCAATTGCTTCGCGGTAACATTTTGTAGTTGTGAAAACATAATCTTCGCTTCTTCCTCTTCCTTCAATTTTTAAGACCAAAACCCCGGCCTCAATAACTTTATCAAGAAAATCTATGGTGCAAAGATCTTTTGCAGACATAATGTATTCGTTATCGATCTCTAATTCTGTTCCGTCCTCTTTGTCAGTAACAATGTAACTTCTGCGGCAGTTCTGAATGCAGGCACCACGATTGGCGGAAGCAAAATTTGAATGCAAACTCAAATAGCATTTTCCTGAAACCGCCATACAGAGAGCACCATGGCAAAATATTTCCAGTCGTATCAATTCCCCTGATGGACCCTTTATTTTTTTTCGCTTTATTTCAGCAGAAATTTTTCCGACTTGCTCAAGAGTTAATTCACGGGCAAGCACCATCACATCGGCAAACTGTGAATAGAATTCAACTGTTTCTTTATTGGTGATATTGGATTGCGTGGAAATATGAATAGGTATTCCAACCTTCTTCGCATAACTCATCACCGAATGATCAGAGGCGATAATAGCATCAATTTTATTTTTCTTTGCTTCATCTACTATCGAGCGCATCAATGAAAGATCGTGATCATAAAGAATTGTGTTCAGTGTGATGTAAGTTTTGATTTTGTTTTCTTTCGCAATGGAGGAAATTTTTTTCAAATCATTGATTGAAAAATTTATGCTCGACCGCGCACGCATGTTTAGTTGCTCGATTCCGAAATAAACTGCATCACAACCTCCTTGTATGGCAGCCATCAACGATTCCCATGAGCCGCAGGGAGCAAGCAACTCAATTTTAGTCTGTGATTTCATTTTAAATGAAAGTTTTCAAATTTCCCCTTATTGAGTTGCCTGAACTATGATGAATATCATATTTCATGAGCGTATATAGTATGTCCTTTGCACACCAACACGGAGGACTCTCATCCTCCAGTTATATTGCATGCACAATACTGAATACCATACATTTCACATTCCCGTAATGGGTTTGGGATATACAATTGACACGCCTGTGAAAGTTGCCCGCTTCGGGATTTCTTCCGTCATTTCAATCATTGAAGACCATCTTATTGAACGCATGAGAGAATTTCACAGTGTTGGAGCCGGAGAAAAATATACTCCCATTACTGTAGATGAAGATGATTACAGAGCAAGACGCATTAAAGAATACTTGAATTTAGTTAACCGGATTGTAAATAATCAAGTAGAAGAAATAAAACTTCAGCCGTTCAATAAGGGGTTGGATATTGTAAAATATTTTGAAATGCTCCCCAAAAATTCATTATTGAGAAAAAGATATTTATGGATGAAATCGTTGGAGGATGGAGCAGAAAAAACCATTCTTCAGAAAAATCTTCGAAATAAAATTAAAGCAGGTTCCATAGATGTAAATATTATGACGAAGTGCGATCGCATGAATCATGATGAAGATGGTGCGCCTTTGCCCGCAGAATTTGCTGATGCAATGTCTGCCCTTCGCGGATTTGCTCTAAGCGATTTGTCCTCATCGGTTGTTTTTTCGGCTGGAATGAACCCAAGATTATATTCTTACTGTGAAACTTTTGAAGATTTTTCTCCTGATATTAATGGAAATATCAAAAAGAAAATTGTTTTGAAAGTAAGCGATTTCCGCTCTGCTATGATACAAGGAAAATTTTTGGCAAAGAAAGGATTATGGATTTCAGAATACAGGATTGAAAGCGGACTTAATTGTGGCGGCCATGCTTTTCCTACCGAAGGATTTTTGCTGGGTCCTATTCTTGAGGAGTTTAAAGAAAAGAAAAATGAACTTACGGATGAACTTTATAAAATGTGCAATGAAGTACTTCGGCAGAAAGGCAAACCGGTTTTTACCGAAAAACCTTTTATGAAGATAACAGTGCAGGGTGGAATTGGCACTGCAGAAGAAGATAGATTTCTTTTAGAACATTATGAGATGGATGGAACCGGATGGGGAAGCCCCTTTTTACTTGTACCCGAAGCCGTAAATATTGATGAGGATACTTTGAAGCAGCTTTCCACCGCGAAAAAGGAAGATTATTATTTGAGCCATGCATCACCGTTATGCATCCCATTTAATAATTTCAGAAAAAGTTCTTCTGAAAAACAGCGCCATGATCGGATTGAGAGAGGAAGGCCCGGAAGTCCGTGTTATAAAAAGTATCTGGCATTTAATACAGAATTTACAACAGAACCAATTTGTTCATCCTCCCGCGAATATCAAAACCTGAAAATAAAATCTTTACAGGCAAAAAATCTGTCTGCGGAAGTATTGAAAAAAGAGATTGAAAAGGTAGTAGAAAAAGATTGCCTATGTGAAGGGCTTGGAGCATCCGTATTGGTGAAAAATCATTTAACTCCTGCTCATGAATTAAACGCTGTGACTATTTGCCCGGGACCCAATCTTGCTTATTTTTCTGGCGTTTTTACTTTAAGTGAAATGGCGAGTCATATTTACGGAAGGATCAATATACTTAACTCGTTGCCGAGACCGAATATGTTTGTGAATGAACTGGTAATGTATGCCGATTATCTGAAAAATGAAATAGATAAAAACATGAACGAACTTTCACAAAAGCAAAAAAAATATTTAGACAGTTTTAAAAGCAATCTGGTTGAAGGGATAGAATATTATAAAAATCTTATTCCGACATTAAAGCACAATGCCGAAATGCAGTTAGAAAGTTTCATGAATGATCTATCAGAATTAGAATCAAGAATTCTTGAACTTGTTCTTCCGGAAACGATTGTTATAATTTAATCAGCCACATTTGCTGTGTCCGCAACTTTTGCACTTCAGGCAACCTTCTTCATAAATTAATCCTTCAGGATCTCCGCAGTCAGAGCATTTTTTGTCAGCAGCTTGTGTTCCATCGGGAATAAATTTTTTCAGCGCCCGGATAACGCCACTCTTCCAGGTATTAATGTTATCGCTGATAAAGTGAAGATTTTCAATCAGGTTGACTACATGAGGCAACGGCATTCCGTGGCGGAGTACGCCTGAAATGAGTTTTGCGTAATTCCAGAATTCTTTATTAAACGCACGGGATAATCCTTCAATGGTGCAACGATATCCTTCCTTATCCATAAACTGGAAATCATATCGCTTCTTGCCATCCTCACAGACATTTTTTATCACCCACCCTTTTTCCACCCAGGATGGAATGAAGATAGAATCTTCCACCTTTCCTGTAAAAACCTCATAAGGCCTTCCGTTCATAATTCCGACAACAGCAATCCATTTTTCATTGTGATTGAGAAAACGAATCACATCTGCTTCAAGCGCTTTCGGGCGTTTGGGCGGACGGGTTTCTATAATAGAATCGGATTTTTTATTTTTTTTCTTTTCATCGTTTGCTACAAGCACACCGCTTCTGGAACCATCCCGATAAACAGTAATTCCTTTCAGTCCTTTCTTCCATGCTTCAAGATAAATTTCACCTACCTGTTCCATTGAAACATTCGATGAGAGATTAATTGTAGAAGAAATTGAATGAGTAGTATATTTTTGTACGACAGCTTGCAGTCCTATTCTCTTCTTCCAATCAATTTCAGAAGCAGTAGATCCGCTGTATGGGCTTTTTGTAATATCTGTTTCACCGGTTGCGTCCATCCACATTTTTAGTTTTGGATGGTATACAATAAATTCCTGCCAGGAATCTCCTGAGGGATCAACAAAATCAACACGTGAATTCTTGTCGTGTACGTTTACTTTTCGTCTTCTCTTATACGTGAGCATAAATACGGGTTCAATGCCCGAAGAAGTTTGAGTCAGCATGCTCAATGTTCCTGTGGGGGCTACAGTGCTGAGAGAAATATTTCTTCTTCCGAAGGTCATCATTCGGTTGTAAACGTGCGGCAATTCTTTTTTAAGTGTTTGAATAAATTCAGAAGTGTTTTCATATTTCTCATCAAAAGCTTCAAACTTTCCGCGTTCAAGCGCCATATCAATGCTGCTGTCAAACTCCGCTTCACATTTTGATTTCATAATCTTTTCCACTTCAACAATTGCTTCCGCCGAATCAAAATTATATCCAAGTGCTGCAAGTGTGTCGCCAAGAGCGGTAAATCCAAGCCCTGTTCTTCTGCCTTTTTTTCCAGCATCATAAAGAAGTTTCCATGTGTTTACTTCTACTTCCTTAATGTAATCGGGTTCTGAATCGGTTTCGACTTTTGCAAGTATTCGTTCAATGGCTTCGAGTTCAAGGTCTACTAAATCATCCATGAGGCGCTGCGCTTCATAGGTGGTTTTATAAAATTTCTCGTAGTCAAATTTTGAATTTTTTGAAAATGGTTTTTCAATAAAACTAAAAAGATTGAGTGCGATTAAACGACAGCTATCTCCGCCTTGCATGGCGATTTCAGAACAAGGATTAGTTGAAACATTTTTAAATCCGGGATAGATAGACGATGTGGAATAATGATGCTGCCTGTCCCAAAAAATAATTCCCGGTTCGGCTGTGTTATGAGCACATTTGATAATTGTACTCCAAAGTTCGCGTGCTTTTACTTCTTTTGAAAATACCGGATTCTCCGAATCAATAGGCCAACGCAAAGTGAAATTGGTATCGTTTGAAACGGCATTCATAAACTCATCTGAAATCCGAACAGAAATATTTGCTCCCGTAACTTTTGATAAATCCTGTTTCACGGTAATAAACTGCTCTACATCAGGATGGGCAACGTCAATAGTAATCATCAAAGCACCGCGTCTTCCATTCTGCGCAACTTCACGCGTTGTGTTTGAAAAACGATCCATAAATGAAACTGCTCCTGTTGTTGTTCCGGCTGAGTTTGAAACATGTGATCCTGTCGGGCGAAGCGTGGAAAGATCAATGCCCACACCGCATCTTCTTTTAAACAACTGAGCCATTTGCTGATCGGTGTAAAAAATTCCTCCGTAGGAATCAAAAATTTCAGGAAGAACAATGCAGTTGGAAAGAGAAGCAATAATGTTTTTATTTCCAAGAGAAGACATCACACTTCCTTGGGGAACAATGTATTTAAACTCTTTGAACAACTCAAAAATTTTATTTTCAGAAAGATGCTCGCGCTGCTGTCCGTATTTTGAAAGCTCAGGGAAACTGCCATTCAATTTTGATTTTTGAAGATATTCATTTTCCTTTCGCGCAAATTCTTTTGCCATGCGCTGATGCATATCTTCAGGAGTATATTCAAGAATATATCCATCCTTATCTTTCATTGCATACTTGTTTATCCAGGTGGATGCGGCAAGTTCGTCACCTTGAAAATACGCTGTGCACTTTTCAAGAATTTCTTTGTAAGAAATTTTCGTTTCATTTTGCTTCAGTGCTGTTTTGCGTGCATCAAGGAAGGGGTCGGTCTTTTTGCTGGTCATTTCTTCAGTAATCATTTTGCGTAAAGTAAAAAATTATTTTTTGAAATTGTTGTTTAGAAAATTCGAACGCAAATTAAGCACAGATAGAAATCATATCAAGTTCTTAATTTTAAACTTTTAAACTTACTTTTTAACACACTTCCTTTTATCATATATTCATATGATATATATCATATATTTCAATGATATTGCTCATATCGATTTTTCATAGCGGATTCCCTCTTTAGAAAATGGCGTGTCAGAAAAAAAAGTACAAAAAAAATCGGCACCAAAATATTTTTTTGCTAAAAATGTTTTTGGATCTATTACATAGAACAAACCGAAGGAGAGAAATTTGATGAAACACAAAACCGAATTTCTTAATGTTCGACTTAATGCCGAATTTTTTAAGAAAGATTGGTTAGCGGCAACGAAACTGCTTTTTAAATTTCTTTCAATCTGTTTTTTTAATAATGATTAATGTCATATTATAGGTAAGGATTTGCCTGCAAATTTGTTTTCTAAATTATAAAAATGAAATCAGAAACAATCATAATAAATTCAATTACGAGTTTTAGCTACTCAGCATATAAGGATTTAGTTATCCGCTTATCTGAAACTGAAAGCACGACCGGCATTGAACAAACTATAGAAAGAATTGAAGCAACAAAACTAAATGCATTCCGCATGAAACGAATTGATAAACAAATTCAAATCAGTGAAAGCTTAGCGAAATTGATAAAAAGTGTAAATAGAAAATGGAGATGGACAGTATTAGTGGAAGCATGGTGCGGTGATGGGGCACAAAATATTCCTATCATTGAAAAGATGGCATCGATCAATCCGAATATTGATTTGAAAATTATTCTTCGTGATGAAAACACGGATATTATGGATAAGCATCTTACAAATGGATCGCGTTCAATTCCAATTTTGATTTGTGTGGATGAAATGACAAATAAAGAAATTGGAATATGGGGCTCTCGTCCTCAAAAAATTATGGAGATGGCAAAGAATTTCAAATCAGAAAATCCGAATAGTACTCATGATGAGTTTGTTAAATACCTTCATCTATGCTACGCGAAGGATAAAGGAAAGTCTATTCAAAACGATTTTCTATTGCTGATCCTTTCCTGGAAAAATAATTCTATATAGTACTGATTATCCAGTTCATCATTATTATTCCACAAATAAATGAGACAAGTATAAAGTAAAGCCCCTGCTTGAGTGCATTTTTTTTTGAGAGGCGAATTGCTCTCATAAATAAAATTATTCCTGCACTTGCCACGAAAGTAAGAATGCTGAAAAACAAAGCAATGTATGTGCTATTCATAAAGCGAAAGTATATTTCATTTCTGCGTTTGATTATGAGCGGTATCATAATTATATAAATACTGATTTTAGTCATGTTTATAGCAAGTGCCTGCACTTACATTTGCAATAAAAATAATAATTTATGGAAACATTAAGAGAACCAACAGTAGGAGAACTTGCCGCACGTGATTATCGCAAAGTGGAAGTGTTTAAAAAATATGGAGTGGATTTTTGCTGCGGAGGAAAAAAATCTATAGCAAATGTTTGTAAAGAAAAGGGAATCAATCAGGAGCAACTGGAAAAAGAATTACATATTGCTGAAACAGCGACTGAACTACCATCGCAGAATTTCAGTGCATGGGAACTTGATTTTCTCTCAGAATATATAGTAAACACTCATCATAAATATGTTATTCAATCCATGCCTCTTATTTTTGAGTTCACACAAAAAATTTCAAAAGTTCATAGTGTTCAACACCCTGAGGTAATTGAAGTAGCAGCTATTTTTGTGAAGGTGATAGATGATCTTAATCAGCACATGCTGAAAGAAGAAAATATTCTGTTCCCATATATAAAGCAGCTATCTGAATCGAAAAAGTCAGGAAAAGCTGTTGCACCCACATTTGGCACGGTAAAAAACCCTATAAGAATGATGGAGCACGAACACGATGTTGTCGGAGAATTGTTGGGAAAAATCAGAGAAGTAACGGGTAATTATTCTATTCCCGCAGATGCTTGCAACAGTTTTCGTTATGCTTACGAAAAGCTTCAGGAGTTTGAAGAAGATTTACATCAGCACATTCATCTCGAAAACAATATTCTTTTTCCAAAAGCTATTCAGCTAGAAGAGGAATTAATTCAGTAAATCCCTTAAAATTGTAAATATGATATTTATCATATGTCAGTATGATGGGTATCATAATACATTTTATCCTTTGGTCATACTTTTGTTTAGAAAGTTCTTCAAAATAAATAACTAAATAAAATGTATGAAAACGAAAAATCTAATTCTTTCGATTACTATATTCATCTGCAACGCTGCTGTTTCATTTGCACAGGATGGAGAACAACTTTTTAAAACCAACTGCGCCAGTTGCCATACGGTTGGGAAAGGTAAATTAGTAGGACCCGATTTGCGGGATGTTCAAAACAGGCATGATATGCAATGGATGCAGAAATGGATTAAGTCATCACAGTCACTTGTGAAAGCTGGTGATGCGCAGGCTGTAAAATTATTTAATGACAATAATAAAATTCCAATGCCCGATTTGGCTATTAGTGAAGATCAAATAAAATCTATAGTAGAATTTATTACAGCAAAATCAACAGAGTTATCATCTGTCAAAACAGATCTGGCATCAAATACTTCAAATACATCCGGGAATACTACTTCAATAGTTGTTTCTTCCGATTCAAAAAAACAAACAGTCAATTTGCTTAATTTATTTAGTTTTACCGAGTATTTGCTGATTGGTTTATTGTGCTTGTTGTTAATCGTAATTTGGGTTCTTTCAAAAACCATTAAATCCATGTCGTTGCAACTTGCAGATAAAATTGATATTGGTAAATAATTAATGAGTGATATTATTTTATTTAAAAGAATTTTGTAAATTTTTTATGTATCTTTCGTTTTATAAAAAAAATAAAAAGAATGTCACAATAGTAGTTACAAAGAAAAATATCACATGAAAAAGGCAAACCCCCATCTTGATTGCCAGTTTTGTGATGCTAGGTTCAAATCAGTTTTTTGCGACCTAAACAAAGAAGAAGTAAGAGAGTTAAACGAGCACAAAGGATGTACTGTTTATAAAAAAGGACAGGATGTTTTCAAACAGGATTCTTATCCCCATGGAATATATTGCATCAATGCAGGTAAAGTAAAATTATTTCAGTTAGCAGAAAACGGGCGCGAACAAATTGTCCGTTTGGCAAAATCAGGTGACCTTCTTGGATACAGAGCGCTTCTTGGAGGTGAAAAATATACATCCACTGCCGAAGCAATTGAAGAAACTTCAATATGCTTTATTCCTAAAAGTGTATTTTTCAAATTTGTGGAAACAAATAATGCCATTACTCTACAGGTAATGAAACTTCTTGCCAGCGATTTAAAAAATGCAGAACACAAAATAACGGATCTAGCCCAAAAGCCTGTCAAAGAACGAATGGCGGAAGCAATCCTTTTTATGAAAGAAGTGTATGGTTTTGAAAAAGATAATGCAACGCTGAATGTCATTCTTACCCGCGAGGAAATAGCTAATATAGCTGGAACAGCAACAGAAACTGCGATACGTATCCTCGCAGATCTTAAAGAAGATGGCGTTCTTGAATTCATCGGAAAGAAGATCAAGGTTCTTAAGATTAATTCGCTTCTTCGCAGTGCAAATCTGAGCGATTGATTATTATTCAGATTTTGTTTTCATGCCTGACCGATAGTATGTTCTTTTCTCATTTTATTTAACAGCTTTGTGAATCAAATAATTTTTATGGTGAAATCGTATTGTGAATTCTGTTCGAAAAATAATTCTGGATGGATGAAAGCAGGTAAATTATTGAACCGCATGGTTCAAATAACAATTGCCGCAATCGTATTGTTTGCCGCCTATCAGCAATTTCTGAACAGATGAAAAATCATTCTTCCATAGTGCGGATCACCAAGATATTTCATTTTGAAATGGCACACGCGCTTTACGGCTATGACGGACCCTGCAAAAATATTCACGGACATTCTTACCAGCTATCTGTAACTGTAATAGGTGAAACGAACTCTGAAAGTAAAAATTCCAAACAAGGAATGGTAATGGATTTCTCTGATTTAAAAAAAATTGTAGAAACATCCGTAATAAATAAATTTGATCATACGCTTGTGCTGAATGAAAATTCCCCTCATAAAAATTTTGTTAAGGAAAATCTCCTTATTGGAAAAGTGGTACTGGTAAACTATCAGCCCACCAGCGAGAATCTCTTAATTGACTTTGCAAAGATCATTCAAAATAATTTACCTGCACCTGCCACACTACATCATCTGAAGCTGAGAGAAACGCCCACTTCATTTGCTGAATGGTATGCCGATGACAATACATAAAATGAATTCTGAATTAATAAAAAAATATAATGTTCCTGGTCCTCGCTACACAAGTTACCCGACCGTTCCATACTGGGATAACCTGCCTTCAGTTGAGCAATGGAAAGAAGAAAGCAGTGATTGCTTTATAAATACAAACAGCAAGGATGGAATCAGTTTGTATATACATCTTCCTTATTGCGAAAGTTTATGCACTTATTGCGGATGCAACACGCGTATCACCGTAAATCATAATGTCGAAAAAACATACATTCATTCTTTACTTAAAGAATGGAAATTATATCAGAATGTTTTTGGTGAAACTCCAAGAGTAAAAGAAATTCATCTTGGAGGAGGAACCCCAACATTTTTTAGTGCAGAGAATCTTAAAATGCTTATTGATGGAATACTCTCAACTTCTCTTACCACAAAGGATGCGGAATTTAGTTTTGAAGCTCACCCAAATAACACAACTGATTTACATCTTCAAACACTCTACGATATTGGATTCAGAAGGTTGAGCCTGGGCATTCAGGATTTTGATTTTATGGTGCAGGATATTGTTAATCGGGTTCAGACATTTGAAACAGTTGAGAAAGTTGTATCGCATGCGCGTAAGATCGGATTCACTTCCATCAACTTTGATTTAATTTACGGTTTACCACTCCAAAAAAAATCAAGCGTAGTGGATACAATAAATAAAGTAATGCTTTTGAATCCTGACAGAATTGCTTTTTATAGTTATGCTCACGTACCGTGGATAAAGCCAGGACAAAGAAAATTTACAGAAAAAGATTTGCCGAAAGATGAGGAAAAAAGGCAACTGTATGAAACAGGAAGAAGCATGCTTGAAGAAGCTGGTTATGAAGAAATAGGCATGGATCATTTCGCCCGCAAAACAGATTCCCTCTTTAAAGCTTCGCAAAATGGAACGTTGCACAGAAATTTTATGGGGTACACCCATTCGTATACAAAGTTAATGATTGGCTTAGGAGTTTCTTCCATCAGCGATAGTTGGAATGCTTATGCACAAAATGTAAAAACAGTTGAAGAGTATCACAAACTTGTTAATAGCGGAACTCTGCCGATTTTCAGAGGACATATTCTTAATGAAGAGGATTTGATTCTGAGAAAACACATTTTGAATATCATCTGTAAATTTTCTGCTTCCTGGCAAAATAAATCAGAACAATGCGCAGCCATTTACGATGCGTTTGAAAGAGTAAAAGAAATGGAGAAAGACGGATTGGTAATTATCAATCCATATTATTTGAAAGTAACTGAAAATGGTAAACCTTTTATAAGGAATATCTGTATGGCGTTTGATGCCAGACTTTGGAAAAACATTCCGAAGACAGAAATATTCAGTAAGGTGATATAATAAAATTTAAGCCGAAGGAGCAGGGAGCATCCTGGAATATTTTCTTCTCTCTTTTTCTTCAAGAATTAATTTCAACTCACGGCTCATTTGCCCAGCGATAGCAGTATTTTCTTCTGCTCTTCTGATTAAATAAGGAAGCGTTGATTTTACCGGACCGTACGGAAGATATTTTGTTACGTTGTAACCCTGGTCAGCAAGGTTGAATGTAATGTGGTCGCTCATTCCATAGAGCTGAGAAAAATATACATTCGGATGATTATTTTGAATGACAAGGGTTTTCATTTTATCAATCAGGTGAATGGTGCTTGCTTCGTTATGAGTTCCCGCGCAAAGTGTGATGATGTCAATGTTTTCCAGACATAAATCCACTGCTTTGTCAAAATCTTTATCCGTAGATTCTTTGTCCGGCTGGATGGGTGATTTGTAATCAAATTCAAACGCACGTGTGTTTTCTTTTTCCATATAAGCTCCACGCACAAGTTTAATGCCGATGAAGAATTTCTCTCTACGGGCTTTCTCAATAAGTTTTTTCAGGTAATCCATCCTGTCCCATCGGTACATTTGTAAAGTGGTGAGCACAATTGCTTTTTCACGATTATATTCCCGCATTGCTTCTTCGGCAAGAAAATCTATCACGTCCTGAATCCAGCTTTCTTCAGCGTCAAAATAAATCGGAACTTCGCATAGTAAAGCTTCCTTACAGATTTGGTCAAGACGTCTGCGCACTTTAAAAAATTCTTTGCTTTCATTTTGAAGGTATTCTTGTTTTAGATTTAATTTTTCAAGCAGTTCATGGCTGGCGATCCCGGTTATTTTCAAACTTGTATAAGGAATGGCTCGATTCCCCTTGGCTACATGAATAATTTTAATCACTTCGTTTTTCGTATGTTCAAAATCTTCTTCGCATTCTTTTCCTTCAACCGAATAATCCAGTATAGAGCCAACACCTGATTTTACCAGACGTTTTACTACTACTTGGCTTTCATCAATCGATTCTCCCGAACAAAACTGTTTATAAATAGTTGCTTTAACTGCTGAAGAAATCGGCAGGTGTAATTTCAATGCTATTAAAGTAAGTTTAGAAAATAATTTGACCAACGATGGACTTCGCATTAACTTAAACAGCCAAAGTGATTGCTTTAACTCTTTATCATCTTTATTCTTAAAAGCGATTTCGGTATTGGAAAAGGAAATTTGTTGAGCATGATCTTTCCACAAATTCATAATATTTTTCTTTTTTTTACTTCAGCAATTTATTTATAATCATGTATGCAAAATATGATAATTATCATAATTTAATAATCTTTACGAAGGTATTCATATGCCGAGTTTAGCAGGGGAACAATTATCAAATACAATCCAATTAATATTCCAATTCCCGAAAAAGCAAACACAATAAGAATGGGATTTATCTTCATCATAATTTCCTGAAAGGAAAGTTTATCATCTATTATAAGAATTCCCTTTTCGATTCCTGCTGAGATTAGCGCAATCCAGAATATTGTAAAAAAAATATTGAACATCCAAAAACCAATTGAAATGCGTTTTTTTTGACTAATTGTAAATTCATTTTTTGTTACATCGGTGATTAGAAAAAATGCGGACGCAAGCAAGATCATTGTGTTGATGCCAATCGAGCTTCCCATTGAATGTGCAACCGTAACGTGTGTTCCATGTGTATAAATATTAATTGCAGGAACTGATATGGCTAAAGCAAGTGCAAGGTTAAGAAAGACCCAAACATCGGATGCGACAATAAATTTAATAGGAAGAATATGAAAATCCTTTTTTGCTTCAGCCAGGGAATTTTTCCAGTCGATTATTATTTTTCCGAGAAGTAATAATTCGGTCATACTTGTGGCATATGATAAAATGCGAATCCACTTCGCAGCTGGCACTATATAAATATGATGAGCCCATCCGAAAAGTAAATTTGTGAAACCCAGAAAATACATGAGGAAAGCAAGGCGCGAGTGAGCCATTTTTTCATCGCCTTTTATTTTTGCCATCACAAAAATTGCTGTGCCATACACAAGCATATTCCAGGAACCTACCAGCGCACCGTATGCTTTCCATTGAACAGTGAGGTCGCGGATTAAATTATTTCGGAAATAGGGGAGTACCCAAAGATACGCTTCACTGAAGGTGATAAAGAAAAAAACAATTCCTGTTGCCCACATCCACATATATACTGGCCAGCTTCCGGCTTTTTTGAAAGCAGATTTAAAATAATTTATGGCGAATAATATCCATGAAATAAAAATTGGAATGGAAAGGATTGCAGGGAACTCCCAATATTCCCGCCCTCCGAATTTCCCCATGAAATAGCAACCAAGAATTAATATTCCTGTAATCACAAATATCCAGAAATGGATTTTAGAAAGTTTTTCCGACCAAAGTTTTGTTTCGCAGTAATGATTTGTGTAATAATATATTCCACCGATAGCACAGAGAAATATCCACGCAATCACAAGCGAAACATGTAAGGGTCTCGTTTTTACAAAAGAAATTTCTTTCAGGAAATCAGGAAAGATAAATTGGAAGGCTGCAATACATCCAAAAAACATTCCGACAAGCAGAGAGATTAGTCCCATTGAAACAAACCATATACCTGTTTCTTTTTTCATTTTTGAGTTATAGTTCCGTCATAATTTATTTCAAATTTTTTCACAGGAGAAATTCCGGTTTTGTCAACATATTTTAAGTAAGCCACCAACGATTTTATTTCATCTTCTGATAAATGAAAATTAGGCATGCGCTGAGTTCCTCCTTGCAGAAATGCACTCACATATAGTTCCCCAATTCCCTGCTTTGACATTGCATTGGTCAAATCCGGACCCATAAAACCGCCTAGCCCGTAAAGTTGATGGCAGGCGGTGCAATTGTATTTTTGAAAAAGAAGTTTCCCGTTTTCAGCATCTTCGGTCATAAGTTTTTCTCCGTAGTCCGTATTGGTGCCGACAGTGAAAACGAATAAAGAATGAATTGCAAACAGAATAATTAATGTCCAGAAAATAATTCGCCTTGTTAAGATTGACATGAAGAAACTTATGTAACGGATTCTTCTCCTATGGCTATTAGCGAAAGCTTATCAAAATCTTTTATCACTAATTTTTTATTGCGAATTGACACAACATTTTTTTCATTCAAATCGGATAAGATTTTGTACAGGTAGTTATTCGTAGTGCCAATAATATTTGCCAAATCTTTTATGGAATAGTTAATAGAAGTATTTCCTACAATGGATTTTTTATTTTTTGTGGCAATTGATATAAGCACTTCAGCGAATTGTTCTCTAATTGATTTTTGTGAAATACTTGTAATCCTGGTTTCAATAAAATTAATTTCTTCGCACAATACTTTCATTAATTTTCTTGCAATTGCCGGATCTTTGCTTACAAGTTTCTTAAAATCGGTGTCAGGAACAAAACAAGCACTGACCGGTTCAACTGTAATGGCTGTAAACGAATGATTTTTGTTATTAATAAATGAATCAATACCTATCATATCCCCCGGGCGTGCAAACCAAAGAATAAAATCTTTGTTTTTATTTCCAGAAGTAGAAACCTTCACAGTTCCTTCCTGTATGCAGAAAACTCCTTCAAATGAATCATTTTGTCTTATGAGTATTTCATTTTTACCATACTGCCTGAATTGTTTATTTGAAAATAATTCGTCAAGAAGTTCATCGGCACAATTTTGAAATACAGAAGATTGTTTTAGCCCGCATTGATGACAACTGGTAGTTTTTATTTTATGATTTGCAAACTCCTTTTGGGTTTCCATTTTAATAAATAAATTTTCAATCGAAGGTAATTGCCATTAATTTTTTAAACAATGACTTGAATCATAAAGAATTCTGATGAAAAGAATTTTTTCACTCCGAAATATTGGCTATGTGTAAAAGTTCTTTTTTGTTAAGGATTTTTATTTTTTTCCCAACAATCCTGATAATTTTATTTTTGTTAAAGTCAGACAATATGCGAATGGATGTTTCAGTAGTTGTTCCGGCAATATTGCCAATGTCCTGACGGGTTAATACAGTGTTGATAGTTGCGCCATCTTCTTCTAATCCAAAAAAATCTTTCAGATATAACAGCGCACCCGCCATTCTTTCTCTTACCTGCTTTTGCGCCATGTTGGTTATCATCTGCTCCGCAATACGTAAATTTCCTGAAAGCATTTTTATTGTTTTCATTGAAAACTCAGGATTGTTCATTAATAAATTAAGATAGGTTGCTTTCGGAAAAAAACAAACAAGAGTGTTCTCCAATGCAGTGGCAGTTGCATAATAATTATCGATGCTCAGGAGTGCGCGATACCCTACCACATTTCCTGTTTTTGCGAGACGAACTATCTGGTCTTTTCCGTTATCGCCAAGTTTGTGAATTTTCACTTTCCCTGAATAAATACAATACAATCCCTGAGGCTGATTCCCTTCATAAAAAATGACCTGTCCTTTTTTATATAAGTGGAATGTCTTATGACCTGAAATTTGCTCTTGCTCTGTTTTGTTTAATGAACAAAATACTGAATTGCTAAAGTTCCTGCATTTTTCACAGGGCGGAACTTCAACTTTTTTTTGAGAGGATTTCATTGCAATTATTTTTTCTGACACAAAGTAAAGAGCATAAATTTCAAAAAATGATGATACAAGTCATAGTTTTCGTTCACTAATAAAAAAAAGTCTTTTGTGCGATTTCATTTGCCGGCAGTGATTCTGAATCAATTATTTTTTGGAGGAATCCTCTTTTCCAAAAATTGGAAATACGAATATTTCTTCTGTTCAAATTCTAAATCACTCGCTGATAATGAAAGAGAGCAGACAATGCTTTCCTCGAACGATAATGACCGATAAAGTTTATTTAATTAATCAGCAAGAAACAATAAACCAATATGTTTAACTTTATACTACTTAATTTTCTCAGATTCTTTTTTCAATTATTGGACACACTACATTTTAATTATGGAACAAAACGTAACAGGAACATCTCACCGGATACTTTTTCTGAACACACTCGCCTTCACGGTGTGTTTTGCAGTATGGATGTTTAACGGTGTGATGGTGACTTTTCTGGTTGACAAAGGAGTTTTTAGTTTTAGTCCAGTAGAAATCGGCTGGCTGCTTGGAATTCCTGTTCTCACCGGCTCTGTTTTCCGGTTGCCGATGGGAATTCTAACGGATAAGTTCGGAGGCAAATGGGTGTTTGGTTTACTGCTTTTGTTTTGCGCCATCCCCATGTATTTCCTGAGCACGGCAAACAGTTTTTGGAGTTTTGCTCTGTTAAGTTTCTGTTACGGAATGGCAGGAACAGGTTTCGCTGTGGGAATTGCCTACACATCCGTTTGGTATCCGAAAGAATGGCAAGGTCGGGCGCTCGGAATTTTCGGAATCGGAAACTCAGGAGCGGCAATCACCACACTGCTCGCGCCAACTATTTTAAATAATCTGACCAAGAACGGATCGGATATTGAACAATGGCGCATGCTTCCTAAAATTTACGCTGCCGGATTGGTTGTAATGGCTGTCATCTTCATTCTTTTTTCCATCAACAAAAAACCCAGCACGAAAGCCCGCACAGTAAAACAAATGCTGAAACCCCTTGAAGATACCCGTGTATGGAGATTTGGCTTGGATTATTTTTTAGTGTTCGGATGTTTCGTTGCTTTTTCTCAGTGGCTTATTCCATATTTCGTAAATGTGTATGCGGCATCGCTGGTCATTGCTGGGCTTTTTGCTTCACTCTTCAGCCTTCCTTCAGGCATAATTCGCGCACTGGGCGGATGGATGAGCGACAAATTCGGAGGAAGAAAAGTCATGCGGTGGGTTTTTGAAGCATCCATCGTTATCAGTTTACTTCTCATCATTCCAAAAATGGAAATTCAAACTCCCGGCAAGGGAATTCAGGCGGAAAAAAACGGAAAAGTTTCTTTTGTATCTGATACATTAATAAAGGTAGACACCAAGGAATACCCCGTGAAAAAGAAAAATGAATTCCTGACACAAAATAACGAGCTAAAGAATTCCATCTTTCCAAGAAAAGAAAGTTGGCAGTTACCCATTGTGAAAAAAGAAGATGAGGTTAAGAAAAAACAATTGCTCGCACAGGGAACAACAAAAATAAGTTTTGAAGCCAACATGTGGGTGTACGCAATTCTTGTAATGCTCATTGGAATCGTTTGGGGAATCGGCAAAGCAGGAGTGTACAAATTCATTCCCGATTATTTTCCAGACGATATTGGAGTAGTGGGCGGAATGGTGGGCGTCATTGGCGGGCTTGGAGGATTCCTCTGCCCGATAATTTTCGGCTACCTTCTGGAATGGACAGGATTATGGACGAGTTGCTGGATGTTCATGCTGGCGCTTTCCATAATATGCTTTACCTGGATGCAGCGCGTTATAAAATCAATCAATCAAAAACAATCACCACATCTTTCAGAATAGAAGTTGCACAAACCAAAACACCCATTAAAATTTTGTTACTATTCGAGTTATTATGGCGTTCGGCTTTCGCCACTCACTTTTTTTGCGTACCGTCATTGCGAGGTCGTTTCGACCGAAGCAATCTCACAAATGGGAATAAAGGGGGTTGTATTTACCCCATAGGGGTTTAATATGAGTAGCCACCGATGAAATCGGGGGTAAAAGAATTCCCACCAAAAACATTCCCTCTGCGAAGAAACCTATCTGTCAAAATAAAATATCATATTTTTATCTGGCATAAAATCTTTTTTATTCCAATAATAAATTGCCTTATCATTTATTTGTTTTGTGCTATCTGGGCTAAATGACGTTGATGTAGTTCTCATTTTAAGGGGAGTTACTAATTTATAAATGGCATTTTCAAACGGAACACTCCATTTTTGAGTTGTCACTAAAATATATTCTGCCTTATTTTTCAGTAATTTTTGCCTGTAAGAAATTTTGTATTTCCCGATTCCATAAGGAGGAAGGTTTATTTTTAAAAAGATTCCATTTTCTGTTTTATTGATAATAATATTTTGTGATTTTGTATTTACATCAACTGCCTTGATGGAATCAACTTCACCGTAAACACTATCTGTTGGAAATGGGTAAAACAAAACCTGTTGTATTTCTTTATCTCCGTTATTGCAAAAATTATAGATGCCATCAACATAAAAAAAACCATTCTTTATTTCAAAGGTTAAATCTTCACGGTAAAATTGAAGGCTTTGAGAAAAAATAATTCGGGGGAAAAGAAATAAGCAAAATAAAATTAACCCATTCACGAACTTCACTTCGCAATAATTATTTTATTAGTAGCAACTTTGCGCCCATCCAATTCCAGGTTACAGTAATAAATTCCGGATGCAGCCACATTATCGGAACATAAACCATCCCACTTAACAGAATAGTTGTTTTGGGAACTACCTATGCTTACAGGCAAGATGCGTACCATCTCGCTACTTGAATTATATATTTTTATCAGGGCTTTTGTATATTGCCTGCCTGCCGGCATCCCGAATGAGATGGTTGTTTCTCCGGTTGTTGGGTTGGGTGAACTCGATAAGTTAATATCCTTCTGAAAAGAATTAGGATTAACATTCGTCAACAATGTATCAATTGTGAATTCAAAATAATTTATTGAATCGGGTTCTATGTCTAATAATGAGTCTAACAAAATCAACGAGAACGAAGGTTGAAAGGAAATACCAACAGAGTATTTACCGCTGTATTCAGGTATACTAAATTTTCCGGCAGAATCACTTAATGCACTTCCAAAAAATTTTTCGCATACATAATTAGGCGCCATATACCACCACCCTCCCTTGCCAATAATTATTCCTGAAACAGGGTTATGTACATTGTCATAAACAATTCCGGTAAAAGTACCGGTAGTAGTAGAAGCGGTAGCGTTAAATGGCGTAAAAGAATTAAATCCTATGGTAGGATTATTATCTTTTACTATATGATATTCCATTTTAGCATCTGTTGCCTGCCCTCCTGCTGGAATGCACCAATAACCATAGTTGACTATTGATTGCCCATAAGCCGGAGCGGAAATCTGAGAATATAAAATATTCCCAAAACGTAGCTCATCCATCGGATTTCCAGTAAAATCTTTGAGAGATATAAAATCTCCATTCCTGTCTATCTGTAAGGGGCTTTGTAAACTATCCTGCGTGATAACAATAATACTATCAGTGGTAATATTGATTCCGTTTTTAAAATAAAATGTACCGATTGAAGTAGTGATATTGCATCCATCAAGCGTAGTGAGACCCATCGGACAAGAATTCTGTAGGAAAACTAATTCAAGATACCAATGTGAACTATCAACAAGATAAAACTCACTTATTACAGGAGTACATGGAATCGGATTTGCCTTTATAAACCCAATTGAACACGTTAACATTAATAATACAAATACCTTTTTCATTGTAAGATATTTTTTACAATTACTTGTAACTATTCACAAAGGTAAACAATAAATCACAATTCCCAAAATAGCTGTGTTGAGCCAATAGTTCCCGCTGGTTGGGCTGTTCTGTAATCCCGACCAAAGAGTTTTCGGATTTGTAATCCCAATCCCCCACAATAAAAAAGCCCCGCAAAAATGCAGAGCTTCCTAATTAGTCCTTCGTCCCTCGTCCCTCGTTCCTTTTCCATATATTTGTCTATGCAATTTTAAATCCCTTGCATCGTTCATGTAACCAGATTATGAAAAAAACATATCTCATAGCTCTTCTCACTTTCTCACTTTCTCACTTTCTCACTTTGGCTTCTTCCATTCTCATTCCCATGGATGAAACCCAAAAGAACCATCTCAAAGCATACGGAATCACCTATTGGATTTTGAAACAAGGCGGCACAGCACAGTGGCTCTTGAATTACAAAGGCGGAAGTTTCATGTTTATTTACACTCCCGATTTTGAAAAAGAATGTACCATCCGCGGAGTAAGTTATGAAGTGATTGCCGATGCAAAAGCAAATGCCATCCTCTCTGAAATTGCCGACCCCGAAGCAAACATGGATGCCGTTAAGTTGGAAAAATGCCCGAAGGTTGCCGTGTATTCTCCCAAAACAAAACAACCCTGGGACGATGCCGTAACGCTTGTTCTCAAGTACGCGGAAATTCCTTACGATGTAGTGTTTGATGAAGAAGTGATGAATGAAAAATTAGTAACCTACGATTGGCTTCACTTGCACCACGAAGATTTCACAGGGCAATACGGAAGATTCTGGGCAAGCTACAAGAACGCGCAATGGTATCTTAACGAACAAAAAGAAGCGGAAGCAACCGCACAAAAACTCGGCTTCGCAAAAGTTTCTCAAATGAAACTTGCAGTGGCAAAAAAAATCCGCGACTTTGTTACAGGCGGAGGATTTCTTTTCGCCATGTGCTCCGCCACCGATTCATATGACATCGCTCTCGATGCCGAAGGAGTTGATATCTGCGAAAGCATGTTCGATGGAGATCCTGCCGACCCTGACATGAACAAAAAAATTGATTACTCAAAAGGATTCGCTTTCCGTAACTACACGCTCAACTCAAATCCGTATGAGTACGAATTTGCGAACATTGATACGTATCACACACGCATTCCGAAATATGGAGTCACCGAAGCAAATGATTTATTCACGCTCTTCGAGTTTTCCGCCAAGTGGGACCCGGTTCCAACCATGCTCTGCCAGAATCATGAGAAAGTCATCAAAGGTTTCTGGGGGCAAACAGTTGCCTTTGATAAAACATATGTGAAACCCGATGTGCTCGTGATGGGCGAAGCAAAACAATTCAATGAAGTTCGCTACTGCCACGGAGATTTCGGAAAAGGTTTCTGGACTTTCTATGGCGGTCACGACCCCGAAGATTATCAGCACCAGGTAGAAGATCCGCCAACAGATTTAGCGCTTCATCCCAACTCTCCCGGCTATCGTTTGATTCTTAATAATGTTTTGTTTCCTGCCGCAAAAAAGAAAAAACAGAAGACATAGGAAGCCCCTCTCCAACTCTCCCCCAAGGGGAGAGGGTAAACAAAAAAGTTTTTCAGTAATAATTATTCTCCCTTCCCTTGGGGAAGGGGCAGGGATGGGCTTCTTTTTTTAATCATAAAACATCCAATTAATTCCCACCTTAAAACTCCTGTCTGGTGCCGGATTATTCGGAGCAAGATAGTAAGCGCCCATCAATCCCGAGTTCACATGCTCTGTCTTGAAGAAAATTCTTGCATGCTTTACTTTCATGTTGAAGAAAAAATCTATGAAAGGATAATTGCCGATTTTCTTTTCGTTCTGTAAATAATATTGTCCGAGCGCGGGCATGTAGGCATCGGCATAGTAAGCAGAAAAATAAGTTACATCAAAACCAATCTGAACATTTGTTGCGCCTTTGAACCAACTTCCTTTATAGTAAATAGAATTATGACTAACGAATTTTGGGAGATGAATTACTGCTTTGGGAACATCCTCTAAAGAAGTCCAATTAATAAGATTATTAAAGCCAAAATGTTTTAATTGAAAGTTTTTTTCGATGGATAAAGTATAAAAACCAATATTATCGTGTTGCTTGTCAAGAACTGGAAAAAAGGTACTGTCGAAGTAAACATAATTGTCAATATATGTATTCATTGCGCTAACGACTAACTTGTTTTTCAGGTCGTAGTATGAAATCTTCGAAGTTCTTTCTGTTATATTATCAAATGAGTTCCTCCACCAAAAATGATTAGAGGTATAATAGTTATAAATGAACGGCACCGAATGATACGAGTCTTTATAGTCAAGAGATATTTTTTTATTCTTATTAAACAGCAAAGAGATAGTGCCATATACATAATCATCCCCTTGATGCGCTCCCGATAAAACATATTGTTTCCCGATGGTCCAAAAGAATCCATTTGATTTATCTTTTTTTGTCATATTTCCAATTTTCAATTTCACAATCTGATCATAAAAACTGGTATCAAGAGCAAGAGAAGAATCAGTATTGTATTCGACAAGGCGGCTGTTTTTTTGTTCAAATAATACTTCTGAATATATATTTTTCATTAAATAACTCTTCCATGAAACAGTATTGTTGAAAGAAAAAATATAGGTGGAGTCATGAGTTAGAGTGCTGTCAAAGAAAATGTTTTCATAAAACCCTGAAGATGGATTTTTGTCTTCATAAACAAACCAGTTGTCTTTTACAAGGCATGTGTATGAAAAAAAATTTCTCGGAATAATTTTTCTTGAAGTTGAATCTGTTCTTGATGAAGTATCTGTCTTGCCAAAATTCAAAAACTGAGTAACAGAAAATTCTCTTTTTCCTCTTCTCGTTCTTGCATCTAAAAGATTTACAGGAATAAGTTTTTTATTGACAAATAGGTTCAATTCAAGCATATCATCCCGCACTCCTCCATTCTCATCCGCCTTGATAGAGTTGATGATTCCATTTGCCAAAAGCGAGTAGCGGTTATTCTTAGAAGTATAATTAGATGAAAGAGAAATATTGTTGTCAGTGCAATTCTGTTTGTTGTAAAAACCTTCGCTCCGCAAACGAAGCATGTTCAAGGCGATGTTCCATTGCTTGGTGATGTTCTGCGTATGAAGTAATCTGGCAAACTGTTCTTTCTTCATTCCGAACAACACAAATATTTCTGTGTAAGGCGTCCGGGTGCGGTAGTATTTTATTTCATCCCTGTTGTAGCCAAACAAATCTAAACTCTCAAACCCGTTTCTGAATCCTATTTCAGAGAAAGTTTCAAAAAATAATTTTCTATTTGATAAACCCAAACCATAAGGAAAGTCATTCGGAAAATATTTTTGAATTCCATCCAGCGAAGTATCAATGGATTTATAAGCTGAATTATTTGGAAAGAAATCTTTTTCCTGAAAATATTCTGCAACTGGCGCTTTAATAATAATTTTTGCAGAATCAGAATTTTGAGCTGATAGAATTAACGAGATGAAAAGAAATGAAAATATGGAATAGATGGCTTTCAGAAAAATATTTTTTACAAAAGTACTAAAACAAAAAACCCCGAACTGATTTCTCAGACGGGGCTTTTTGAAAGATTGGCAACAACCTACTCTCCCAGCTGTTACGCTAGTACCATCGGCCCTGTGGGGCTTAACTTCTCTGTTCGGAATGGGAAGAGGTGATCACCCACGGTATAGTCGCCATAAGTCTTGCCTGCTACTTCCTAAGTAATACTTCGGAAGCAAGTCAGGGTTGAATACCTATGACAAATTGAAAAAGAAAATACAAGAAATAAAAAATCTTTACTGACCTGAAAGCGCACGGACAAATTAGTATTGCTCGGCTGAATTCATTGCTGAACTTACACCTGCAACCTATCAACGTGGTAATCTTCCACGTTCCTTAAGGGAAATCTCATCTTGGGGCGAGTTTCGCGCTTATATGCTTTCAGCGCTTATCTCAACCAGACGTAGCTACCCAGCGGTGCAGTTGGCACTACAACTGGTACACTAGCGGTCTGTCCGACTCGGTCCTCTCGTACTAGAGTCAGACCCCCTCAAATCTCCTTCGCCCGCAACAGATAGGGACCGAACTGTCTCACGACGTTCTGAACCCAGCTCGCGTGCCACTTTAATAGGCGAACAGCCTAACCCTTGGGACCTTCTCCAGCCCCAGGATGTGACGAGCCGACATCGAGGTGCCAAACCCC
>JACRAM010000055.1 GCA_016213405.1 Bacteroidota bacterium | reverse complement strand
GGTCGAGGAAGTAAAAAGACGATTGAGAATTATATTCGTAATCAAGGTCGTCATAATGATGTCAAGCAGTTGAAACTTTTTGAATTGTGAAAAATAAAATAATAACGCCCTGCGCTCTTGGCGCAGGGTTCTTTACAATTTGATTTTACCAATATTAATCTCCATGTAGGTAAACTTGCAGGTGGTTCAAATACAGGAGCGGGCAACACTTTTATTGGACAGGCAGCTGGGCAAAATAATAACGGCAATTATGGTATTTTTATTGGTGAAGGCGCAGGATATATTAATTCTGGTTCCAATAATATATTCATCGGATATTCGGCTGGGCCAAGTAACACAAGTGGCCAGTATAATTCATTTCTTGGAGTTAGAGTGGGTTATAATAATCAAACAGGTAGCAATAACACCATTGCTGGGTATGAAGCCGGTGGGGATGGCGCATTAGCAGCATATTCTTTTTCTAACAATTGCTTTTTTGGTTACCATGCGGGTTATACAAATAAAACCGCAGGCAATAATATTGCTATGGGCTTTGAAGCATGCTCGCTCAATACTTATGCACAGGAAAATGTTGCAATTGGATACCAGGCATTGGCAAAGCAGGATTATGGAACAACAGCGTGGAATTCTTATAACGCAGCGATAGGCAACAACGCACTTTTCTCCAACAACCCCACCAGTTCCAGCACTGGAATTAAAAATACTGCTGTAGGCCACAATGCAGGATATGCGAACACTACTGGATATAACAATACATTTCTCGGATATAATGCTGACAATACAGGTGCAACAACTATTAATAATGCTGCCGCAATTGGTGCAGATGCTGTTGTAAAATTCTCAAACAATATGGTTCTTGGCGATAATAACACTAAGGTTGGAATTAATTTATCAAGCAGTTCTTCGGCAATATTATCACCGCTAAGTGTTGGAGGAGTTGGAGGAACAACAATTAAAGGATATTTTTATAATTCGTTAACTACAGGAGGAGCAGCCCTTAAAGCTGAAATGCCTGCTGGAACTTCTGGCAATAATTATGGAGTAATAGGCACTGTTCCAAGCGGAACTTCTAATGGTTATGGAGTGCAAGGCGATGCATCCAATGGATCTACTCAAACTGGTGGTGTATCTATAGGTGTATATGGTATAGCTGGTAATGTACCAACTGGTTATAATTATGGAGTTTATGGAAAACTTGTTGCTGGTAATGGAGCGAGTATATATGGATCATTCGCATCTCCAGTAAGTGTTCCAGCACAGTATGCAGGATATTTTGCTGGTTTAATAAGAACAACAAATGATTCTCCTGAAAAACCTACTAGTGGCAGTTGGGCTGGATATTCTGATGAACGATTGAAAAAAGATATTGCACCATTCAACGATGGTCTCAATGTGTTAAAGCAAATAAATCCAATAACATATAAATTCAACGGAATTGGTGACTTACCAACAGAAAAAACAAACATAGGAATTATTGCACAGGATGTAAAAAAAGTTGCTCCCTATTGCATAGGTTCAGGGAAGCTTATGGTAAAAGAATCTGAAGCTCAAAATTTTGGCACAGATGTAGTGGCAACATTGCCAGCTGATTCTTCAGGAGAAATCCATAGCATAATTAGTCCATTGACTTATAGTTATGATGGATTAATTTATGTTATGATTAATTCTATTAAAGAACTTTCTCATACAGTAGATAGTTTGCTTGCAGTAAAATCTGGTCAGCGCACTAATGAAAGCGGCAGCGATGGGCAAGGCAAAACCGAAACCACTTTGCAGGTAGAACTTGCCAACATGAACAAAATTATTTTATACGATGCGCAGCCCAATCCATTTTCAACCAGCACGGTTATCCGTTATTTCATTCCCGAAGATATGTCAGGCAGCGCCTACATAACTTTTCTTGATATGTATGGCAACGAAGTAAATAAAATTGCCATCACAGAAAAAGGTTTCGGCAAGATTGAAGCCAGCACCCAAAACCTCGCCAGCGGAATTTATTCTTATTCAATTGTTGTGGATGGAAAAACTATTGACAGCAAGCAAATGATCAAAACAAAATAATAAAATTCAGGGAACCTCTAAAAACTCATGAACCCCGTAGGAAGAATTTCCAACGGGGTGAATCCTACGGGGTGAACAATAGAATAATTGAACAATAGAACAACGAATAGCGAAGTAAAATGCAGAATACAGAACAAATACGATGTTTCCTTACTTCTTCATTCGTTATTCAAATGTTCAAATGTTCGTTATTCGAGATGCCCTTCAATTTAAACTCATACCTTAAACCTTAACCTTTTCACCATGCCATTTTCAAACATCAACATCGTCCTCACAGGCGCGCAAATCACCGCTATTCAAAACGCCATCACAGCGCTGAAAGCCCCTGCAAACATGCCCGTGCAGTTCAACCTCACAAAAGCAGAGCGCAAGAGTGTGCCCAACATCAGCAACGAGCGCTATCCGTATGTGCAGCGCGCCATACAAAACCATGCGCCAACAAACCCCAATTTAGTGAACGGCTTTGCAGGCACCACAGCCGAAGCCACCAACGATTTGACTTTTTACGACCAGATGAAATCATTCATACTGCAACTGCGTCAAGTAACTGAAATATACGAAGACACGCAGCAGGTGGCGGGCAGCGAAGCATACACTTTTACCCGCGTACTCTACAACACGTCTAAAGATGCATCTGCCAATCAGGTGCCGGGCGCTGATGCCGTGGCAGATGATTTAGGAACTTTGTTTGAAGGACAAGGAACAGCCGCTCTTGCCGGCACTTTCACCGCAAACCCTTCCGCCATTTCAGCGGGACAGCCATCCACTCTTTCCCGGAACATCACCGGCTCGGCAAGCGTGGCGATTGATAATGGCATTGGAGCAGTAACCCCTTCAGGAAACCTGTCCGTAACTCCGGCACAAACCACCACTTATAACCTCACCGCCACCGCCCCGGACGGAGAAACATTAGACCTATCAGCCACCGTTACCGTAACAGACGTGCAACCGCCTCCAGCGCCTTAAAGTATATGCCTTAAATCCCTAAAGGGACTTTGAATATTTTCACCCTTTAGGGCATGGGCATCTTTTTTTCTCAAAAACACTATTCTGGTTTAGTGAAATACTATTCTGGTTTAGTGAAACACTATTCTGGTTTAGTGAAATACTATTCTGGTTTAGTAAAACACTATTCTGGTTTAGTGAAATACTATTCTGGTTTAGTGAAACTCTATTCTGGTTTAGTAAAACACTATTCTGGTTTAGTGAAATACTATTCTGATTCAGTGAAATACTATTCAGGTTTAGTAAAATACTATTCTGGTTTAGTAAAACACTATTCTGGTTTACCCCATCTGGCGCGCGTTTGTAACATCAAGAACACAACCACAATCAATTCTTCAGAACGGATACCCGATTCCGAAGTTGAACACCGGCAGGTCTCTTCTTCCGAACATCCATCGGTCTCCGGGTTTCCGCGCGGGGTCTTTTATTTTTAAAGCTCCATCAAGGCGGATGATAAAGAAATTAAAATCCAGCCGAATGCCCATGCCGGCACCAATGGCAATCTGACCAATGAATGTGCTGTCTCCGGTTATATGAAACTCTCCCAGCGGATAACTGGGATATTTTTTCCGCAGCCATATATTTCCCGCATCAACAAACAGGGCAGCGTTCAATGCTTTTATCACGTTAAACCGGTACTCAAAGTTGGTTTCAATTTTTGCATCGCCAATTTTATCGGCAAAGCTGCTGCTGGTTTCATTACTGTATCCGCCAGGTCCCAGCGTTCTTGCTTCCCAGGCGCGCACACTGTTGGGTCCACCGGCAAAAAAACTTTTCTCAAGCGGAAGCGTGCGGTTATTATGCAAGGGTTTGCCAACGCCAAAGGCAATGCGGTAAACCAACTTGTCTTTGTCATTCACTAATTTATAATAGCGGTAATCAAAATCAAAGCGCAGGTATTGAGAGAACGGAATGCTGTCAATCATAAAGCTTGGATATTTGTATTCCAGGTTGATTCCTTTTGCATACAGGTCAATGAGATTAAAAACCCCCCTCATGGCATTGCCGGCTCCTTCGGCTACCATGCGCAGGTAAGAAAAATTTTTCTTTTTGCGGATATCCTGGTTGGTAAAAATAAATGCATAGCGAGAACCCAGCGTAAAGTGGTCGGAGTAACTGCTTTTCAGAAAAAGGTCTTTGCTGTTGTCAATCGTATTTTGCAATTGGGTATCTACCTTAAATATATTCACCAGATTAAATTCAATTGGATTGATAAGGTGCTGTTTGGAAGAAGTTTCTTTCCAGGTATATCCATAAGCAAGGTTTCCGATGGAGCGGCCGTAATCAGGGCGCCTTTGAAAATTATACATGCCTGTAAAATTTGTTTTCGCGTTGTTGCTTTTTGTTCCGCTGATATGAAAGGGCGTGAGAAAACGCGGCACGAGCATACTTGCTTCTGTTCCCAGTTCCAGCGTGTTGAACGGAAGGGGAGATTCTGAGATAATGATATTTTTTTTCTTCGTTTCAGTTTTCTGAACTTCGAGCGCGCCTTTCAGTTTCCATTCAAATATTTCTCCTCCTTTGAAAATATTTTTATTCTGGTAAACAAGATTGCCGGCAATGCCAAGCGTGCCCGATGTATTGGTGCCTTCTGTTTCAGCAGAGAACGATTGTTTGGGTATGTTGGATAAATAAATAAAGCAGTTGAGGCGATTAGTTCCGCTGGCGGCAAATTGCATCTGCACACTGCGGAAAAGCTTCAGTTCAGAAAGCCGCCTGTAAGTCTGGTCGGCATGGCTTTGCTGGTAGAGCTCTCCTTTTGAAATGAACAGCGCATTGGTAAGCAAACTGGGTTTGTATCTGATGGCTCCGTTGCTTAACAAATAAACAGTGGAGTCATTTGCAAAGAAGGTGTCTTTTGGCGCAGTTTTATTTTTAGGATCGTAATCAGTGTAAATATAAATGTTATTGATATAATACCGAATGTGTGAAGTTTCCAGAGTAGAATCTCTTTCACTTTCAATTTTGATAAGCGGATTTTTTATTCCCAGCGTAATATCTGCTTCATGCGTGCCGAGTGCAGTGTCAGCTTCATAATAAACATATTCTTTGGAAAAATAAAAATAACCGTTATTGCGGAGCATGGAGGTAATCCGGTCGCGTTCTTTCTGAAGTATATCCACATCGTAATTTATTCCGCGTTTGATAAGCGAACCGTAGGCATCGGCAAGAACATAATAACTTAATTGTTCGTCTTTAACTTCATAGCTGAGATTGCGGATGGTATAGGGTGTTCCTTCTTTAACAACGTAACAGGAAGTGACTTTTTTATTTTGCGCATGAATGGAATCCTTCACGGTGCTGTTGAAGTATCCTTTATTGTTCAGAAATAATTTTATCTGCCTGGCTGATTTTTTGGAAAGCAGAGAATCATAAATCACAGGCGGCTCTCCGTTGCTTTTCCACCATTCCCTGAAAATGAACGGCTCTTTTTTCTTCAGCGGAACTTTTTTGGCTTTTCTCCCTTTTGCCTCCCGCTTTGCATTGATGCGATTGTATTTTTCAATTTTTCCTGAATTGTAAGTTTCTCTTCTTGCAGTGCGTTTCATTTTTATTTTATCCAATTTATTTCCGTCAACGCTATTATAAATATGCAGATACATTCTCCAGAAAAGAATTTTTCGGTTCGGCTTTTGCTTGATGTAGGATTCCATATTGCTTTTGTCAACTTTACCGAATTTATCTATAACAACGTTTTTGTCAAGGAGCAGTTCGCCTTCTGTTATTTTTTTGGTTGGATTGCAGGAGGGAAGAAAGCAGCAGGAAGCAACGGCAGCGGCAGCGAATAAAAGGAAGTTGTGAATCTTCATTACTTTTGTCTTCGAAGCGAATTTACGAATTGTCAGTAGTCGCTGGTCATTGGCGGTTGCTAATGACTAATCGCTAATGGCTAATAACTAATCATGATTTCAAAATCGAAAATTAAATTTGTCCGCTCTCTTCATCAAAAGAAATACCGTGATGCAGAAGGATTGTTCATTGCGGAATGTCCGAAAGTGGTGAATGAACTTCTTCATTCAAATTACAGAGCGAAAGAAATATTTGCAACAAATCAGTTCAAAGTTCATCCCGATTTTTATCGGGACAAAGTTCAGGAAATAAGTGAGAAGGAACTGGAAAGCATATCTGCACTTACAACACCCAATCAGGTTCTTGCTGTGTTTGAAATTGTTACTCAGCAGTTTACTATTAATTCGGTGAGCGACAAACTCGTTCTCGCGCTCGATGATATCCGTGACCCCGGCAACATGGGAACTATTATACGCATTGCGGACTGGTTTGGCATAAATCACATTCTTTGTTCCGAAACCTGTGTGGATATTTATAATCCGAAAACAGTGCAGGCTTCTATGGGCTCCATGGCGAGGGTTTGTGCGCACTACGTGAATTTAGGAAACACATTAAAAAATAGTAAACCTGTTTATGCTGCTGTATTAGATGGGAAAAACATTTATTCAGAAAAACTATCTTCCACAGGGGTCATATTGATTGGAAATGAGTCCAAAGGAATTTCTGAGAACCTGATTAAATGTGTATCGAACAAGATTTCGATTCCGAATTTTTCTTCAGGAGCTGATTCGCTGAATGCCGCTGTTGCCACGGCAGTGATTTGTTCAGAATTCAGAAGACGAGGAGAAGCCCATCCCATCCTTCCCGAAGGGAAGGTGAAATATTTGTAAAGCACATACGTTCAGGGAAATGAAAATAAGTACCTTGCGCCTATGAAATCATCATTTTATTTGCTTTATTGTTGTGCGATAACAGTTCTCCCTTCCCTTTGGGAAGGGTCGGGGATGGGCATCTTTGCCCAAACTGGCGGCAACAATACGTATGAATTCTTAAACCTGTCTGTTCCGGCTCGTGTTGCTTCGCTTGGTGGCACTTTGATTTCAGTAAAAGATAACGACCTAAACCTTTCCTTTCAGAATCCATCATTGCTTGACAGCACCATGCACAATAACCTTGCACTTAGTTACATTGATTACTTCACCGATATTCGTTATGGATACGCTGCCTATGCACGCAAGTATAAAAATGTAGGAAACTTCAGCGCTGGAATACAATATCTCGACTATGGAAATTTTACTGCTGCCTCAGTCACCGGAGAAATCACCGGGCAGTTTACCGCGGCTGAATACGCTTTCAATCTTGGCTATTCGCGTCCGATTGATTCTGCATTTGCCGTTGGCGGAACATTGAAAACGATTTACTCAAAACTTGCCGATTATACTTCCTTCGGAAACGCTCTGGACATCGGGGGCATATACAATAACAGCCGCCATCTTTACTCAACCGCGCTGGTTATAAAAAACATTGGCATGCAATGGAAAAAATATAACGAAGTGCGCGAACCTATGCCTTTTGAAATTCAGCTTGGATTCTCTAAGAAAATCACTCACGCACCGTTCAGGATTAATAGTACCGCTACCCACCTGGAAAAGTGGGATTTGACTTATACTGACCCAACCATTTTGTCTGTTGATCCCATTACATCTGAAACAATTAAAAAGAGCGGAATCAGTAAATTCGCAGACAAACTGGGGCGTCATATTATTGTGGGTGGAGAAGTATTGCTCACAAAAAATTTCAACCTTCGCGTTGGATATAATTATCAGCGAAGGCAGGAATTAAAATTAGAAGCGCATCCCGGTATTGTTGGATTTTCTTTTGGATTTGGTTTGAAGGTTTATAAATTTAATCTGAGCTATGGCTATGCAAAATACCACATGGCTGGCGGACCCAATCATTTTACCATCAGTACTAACTTTTCTGAATTTTATTCCAGGAAGCAGTAAGTTTTCATGGGAGAAATTACCATTGCGATAGACGGCTATTCTTCCTGCGGCAAGAGCACTGTTGCAAAAGAGCTGGCAAAAAAACTTGGTTATGTTTATATTGATTCGGGTGCCATGTACAGGGCAGTCACTTTGTATTGCATGCAGAATAATATTATCCACAACGGAAAATTCAATGAACAGGAAGTTGTGAATGCGATGGAAGCGATACAGCTTAAGTTTATTCTCAATTCATCTTCGCATGTTTCTGAAATGCATCTTAACGGAGTGAATGTGGAAAAAGAAATCCGCGGAATGGATGTTTCTTCCTTTGTGAGCCCCATCAGCGCGATAAAGGGAGTGAGGGAAAAAATTGTCGGTTTGCAGAGGGAGTTTGGAAATGGAAGAGGAATTGTAATGGATGGAAGAGACATTGGCACCAATGTGTTCCCCGGTGCGGAGTTAAAGATCTTTATGACTGCCGATGAAAATATACGGGCACAGCGCAGATGGAAAGAGTTGAATGAAAAAGGAATCTCCACATCGCTGGAGGAAGTGAAAAAAAATATTGCACACCGTGATTACGAAGACACACACCGCCAGCATAACCCGCTTCGCAAAGCCGATGATGCGGTAGTGCTTGATAATACAACCATGACCGTTGGCGAACAACTGCAGTTTGCCCTGCAACTCGCTAAAACAAGGATTGAAAATTAATTCACCCCGTTGGATTCACCCCGTAGGTCGGACGACCAACGGGGCAAGTTTCCTACGGGGTTTTCATAGCCAACACTTCTGCCATTACATCGTTCGTTGACTTTGTTCCCTGAAAGAAAGACAGAATCTTCATCATAACTCTTTCAACAACGGCATCGGGGCAGGAGGCACCGCTTGTGAGGATGATTCTGATTTCAGATTTTTTTTTCAAATAACCTTCGGAAGTTAAGTGTGTCTGAGAATGAAAATTAAAATGATTTATTTTTTCTTCAGATACAATTTCAGTTTCCGAAGAAATAAAGTAGGTAGGAAATTTTTGCTCGCAAAGTTCAACTATGTGAGAAGTGTTGGAACTGTTATATCCGCCCACCACAATGGCAAGGTCTGCCGGCTGACCGAGCAATGCAAGCGTAGCTTCCTGATTTTCGTTAGTGGCATAGCAGAGTGTGTCGCGCGTATCGGCAAAATGCCGGCTGATGTTTTTCTTTTCGTATTTTTTAATCATTACGTTTCGGAAGTAATCAGAAATATCCTGTGTTTCGCTGGCAAGCATGGTGGTCTGGTTAATTACGCCTACGTGCTCAAGGTCTTTTTCAGGATTGAATCCGGAAGAAGTTCTTCCTGAAAAAAAATCATTAAACTCTTCTTTGCTTATTTCTCCCATGATAAAAGAGCCAAGTTTTTCGGCTTCGTGCATGTTCTTTATGATTATAGCGGGAGAGTGAATTTCGCTGCGTGAAAAAGTGGCGCGTGTTTCTTCGTGATTATGTTTTCCGTGTATGATGACGGTGTATTTATCTTCTCCGAGTTTTTGAGCTTTTTTCCATACGCGCTCTACAAACGGGCAGGTGGTATCGTATTTATGAACCTCAATGCCGATTTTCTGCAAGTGCTCTTCAATGCCCAGTGTTGTTCCGAAAGCGGGAATGATTACTATGTCGTCTTTTTTTAATTCTTCGAAAGGAATTATTTGGTTGCCCGAAGTATCCATCATAAATTTTACGCCCCTTTTCAGCAGGTCGCTGTTCACTTCAGGGTTATGAATCATCTGGCTCAGCAGAAAAATCCGCTTGTGCGGATTTTCATCCACCGCTTTGAATGAAATCTCTATGGCATTTTCCACGCCATAGCAAAATCCAAAATGGCGGGCGATGTAAAATTTAACAGAACCAAAATCAAGAAGGGTGGGGGAGTAATCTTTTTTTCGCGGGTCGGTATTGCGCCTGAGTTCTTTTACTTTCGAAATGATATTGCTTTTGTAAAAACCGGGTATGTTGAAACTTTTCATTACTTAACGATGACCTTAACAAACTGCCACTTTTCGTATTCTTTGCGGTTGCTTACTGCGTCATTCTTATAGTCAGGACCCTGCACCTTGGTGCTTATTTCATAGGTAATTTTTGCAGGGTCAAGATTTTTTAAACTCATGGAAGCCCGCACTTTGTCTTTTACTTCATTGGCGCGCATTTCAGAAAGAGCCTCGTTGCTGGCAAATGTTGTAGTGGGAACAGTAGAAGAACTCGCGATAATGCTGATGGTTGCCGCTCCGTTATCATTAATTGCATTGGCTACTTTTTCCATGAGCGAGAGGAAAGAGCCGATGGAAATATCAATTTCTTTTTTGTTATAGGGGAAGTAAACAACGAAATCAAATTTTTCATCACCGGGGTACATCACGTTTTTGTGCACAATGGCAGTAACCGTGTCTTTATTAAATGAAGTGACAAACACATCTTTCAGCTCAGCCAGTTGCATTAAATCTGCCGGAAGGTTTTTGAAAACAATTGTCTTCCTGCCAATGTCAATCACCTTCACTACTTTGCCCGCTTCATTTGCCAGATAAACTTTTTTAAGCGAGGAAAGAAGCGAATCGTTTTCGTTCAGCTTGATGGTATAGTTTTTATCTGCTGATAATTTTTCAAATCTGAATTTTCCGGAAGCATCGGTGGTGGTCTTTTCAATGAGTTTTCCTTTGCTGTCAACAAGGTCAATCTTCAGATTGCCTATTCCATCGTCCGGATTATTGCTTCTGAGCAATTTTCCGTTCATGGCAATTAATTTAGATTCGTCTGTGGTATTAATGGCGCCCAGTCTGTTCAAATCAACCGGCAGGTTTTCAAAAACAAAGTAGTCTCCGTTCTTGGCAACTTTTTTTATTATTTCTTCTTTCTGGTTAAGCAGAAACAGACGGTCCTTGTTTGTCAGGGAAGGATTTTTTTCGTCTATGGAAATAGTATAGTTGCTGGCGCCCGGAATATTTTCAAACGTAAAGCGCCCTGACTTATCGGTGGTTTTGGACTGAATGATTTTTCCTTTATTATCCATCAGGTTAATTCTGACTTTGCCTGCCGCCTGCTTTCCGTCTTCGCTTTGAGCAATCTTTCCCTGCATGGAAGCAAGCGCCAGCGTGGTGTCTTTTGTTTCAACAGTGTTTAGCCTGTTTATATCAGGAGAAACATTTTTGAAAAGAAAGAATTTTCCTTCCTGAGCAGAAGGCATAATTACTTTTCCATCGGTATTGGCAAGGTAAAACTGGTTATGTGTTTTTAATATTCCATCGTTCTCATCAATTTTTATTATGTACTTCTGATTAGACGGAATATTTTGAAACTTGAAATTTCCTTTGCTGTCGGTAACGGTTGATGCAATAATGTTTCCCTGAGCGTTTAACATCTGAATGGTAACATTCGCAGCCGCATCATTTGCATTCTGACTGAGAAGTATTTTTCCATCCATCGGCACCATCTGTATGCGGGAAGTAGTGTCTTTCACTTTATTCATGGAGAACAGGCGGGCGGTATCGCCCAGATAAATGGTGCGCTGAAAAAATCCTCTTCCTAAGCTTTGATACGAACTGTCTTCGGGAAGAAAAAATTTATCAGTGAACACTTTATTGCCATTGGTTTCAATGGTTATTTCATATTCCTGCCCCGGAAAAAGCGACTGAACAAATTTGCCTGTAGCTTCGTTGGGTTTGCTTGAATTGATTTCTCCTTTTTTTGATTTTACAGTAACCGAAGAATATTTTGGAATGGGAGAGCCATCGCGGTTCTTCAGCCATCCAACAAGAATGGCTACTGATTTTACAAATGGTTTTGGCATGCTCACCATGTAAATATCTTTTTCTCCTTTTCCTTCGGGGCGGAACGAAGCATAGTAGGCGCGCCTGCCGTCTGATGACGCCACAAAATAAATATCGTCATCGGTGGTGTTAATGGGGTAGCCCATGTTGATGGGAGCAGTCCAAACATTGTTTGCCACTTTGGTGGAATAAAAAATATCAAACCCGCCCATTGAGTTATGCCCGGTTGAACTGAAAAAGAAAGTGATTCCATCGGGGTGAATGAACGGAGCATCTTCATCGTAAGGCGTGTTGATGGTGGGTCCCAGGTTTTCAGGCGCGCTCCATGAACGGTTGGGCAAACGGTGGCACTGATAAATATCTCTGCCGCCCAGTCCGCCTGCGCGGTTGCTTACAAAATACATGGTGTTTCCATCTGCGCTGATGCAGGCACTGGGTTCCCAACTGGGGCTGTTCACATTGCTTGCATCCATTTTGTAGGGAGCGTTCCAGTAATCTCCATCCAGTTTGCTGATGTAAATATTGCCGTCTCCCATATCATCGCGGTAAACATAGAGTTGCTGCCCGTCAGCAGAAAGCCCGATGGTGGCTTCGTTGCCATCGGTATTGATGGTGCGGCTGATTCCTTTTGCTTTGCTCCAGGTTCCGTATTCACCGCGGGTGCAAACAAAAATGTCTTCAAAAAAATCATCATCAATGGTTTTGTTATCGGGTCCGCCCGTTCCTTCTCTGCGCGAGGTAAAGCACAGCATGGATTCATCGGCAGTAATCACGGGGCTGTAATCGGCAAACTCGCAGTTCACGCTGTCGCCCAGATTGGTGATGGTGCATTCAACGGGTTTGGCGGTAAGTTCTTTTGCGTTTTTGCTGGCATCCATCCAATGGTCAATTTCTTTTACCAGATTCAGATTCCACTTGCCAACAATATCGCGGAACTTTTGAAACTGCACCAGGGCTTCGTCAAAGCGATAGGCGTAATGGTATGCCTGCCCGAGATAATACAGGGCATCTTCAGGAGCATTTTTTTCCGATGGGTCGTCTTCGCGGTAAGAGCCCGATGTTTGCTTGATGGCGTTTTCAAGATAGGCAATTGATTTGAGCTTGTCTGCCGGAAGATGCAGGTAGCAAATTCCTATTTTATAATTTACGTTTGCGTTGGATGCATCGGTTTTGTTGAGGGCAAGAAAAGTTTTGCAGGCGGTGTCGTAAAAATTATCGAGCATCATCAGGTTGCCCTGCGTGAAGTATTGCTTGAACTGCCCTTTGGAGATGGGCTGACTGCCTACCCCCGCCCCCTTCCAAAGGAAGGGGAGAAAGAAAAATAAGAAACTTATTCCAACTATTCCGAAGGGGGGAAGAAAACATCTACACACTCCCTTCCCTTTGGGAAGGGTGGGGGATGGGCTTTTACTTTTTTTCATTGGGATTGCAAATATTACATTAAATAACGAATTGGCAAAAAAGGAGATTTTTAAATCGACTCATTGTTCTACTGCGGGTTTCAGCTGGACTACCGCAGAGCACAGCCCTGCCACACGTTTTTTATTCACTGTGCATTTTGTGGATGCGCAAGTTGGAAAAATGGCAACCTACCGCCTGCGCTACCAGAACGAGCGCGGTGATAAAGGCGATTGGAGCGAAGAGTTTGGTGCGATGATTTCGTAGCAGTCTTTTACTGCTTTTTATCATTGCCAATGCCAATTAATTTTTGTTCCTTTGGGAAAAGTTATTTGCCGAAGCAACTGATTGGAGCATTATTGCATCTATAACATAAAACCACTTTACATGAAAACAAAAACTTTACTCAGCATCCTTTTCACATTTGCCCTCTGCCATTTTACATCTTACAACTTTTCTCAGAGCACATGGACACAAAAAGCAAACTTTGGCGGAACGGCAAGATACCGCGCTGTTGGATTTTCCATAGGTACAAAAGGATATATTGGAACAGGGGATTATAAACAGGATTTTTGGGAATGGGATCAACTTAGCAATACATGGACCCAAAAAGCGGACTTTGGCGGAGGAGCAAGAGAATGGGGGTCTGGTTTTTCAATAGGCACGAAAGGATATATTGGAACAGGAACTAATGGTTCTGATACAAAAGATTTTTGGGAATGGGATCAAGCAACAAATGTATGGACTCAAAAAGCAAACTTTGGCGGAACAGCAAGGGTAGGTGCTGTTGGATTTTCTATTGGAAATAAAGGATACATCGGTACTGGTAATAATAATGGCAATAACAATAATGATTTCTGGGAATACGATCCTTCATTCGATACATGGACACAAAAAACAAATTTTGGCGGAGTTGGAAGATTAGGTGCTGCAGGTTTCTCTATTGGTAATAAAGGATACATTGGAACAGGAAGCGGTGTTTCTGGTTATCAGGATTTTTATGAATATGACCAATCTGCAAATACATGGACACAAAAAGCAAATTTTCCTGGAACGCTAAGATATTCAGCCGTTGCTTTCTCCATAGGAACAATAGGTTATTTAGGAACTGGATTAAATATCGGAGGCAATATTAAAACGAATGATTTCTGGGAATGGGATCAGGCAAACAATACTTGGATGCAAGTTGCAAATTATGGCGGAGGAAAGAGATGCCGTGCAGTTGGTTTTTCTATAGGTAATAGAGGATATGTAGGAACAGGCAATGATACGGTTGCAAATACGAATGATTTCTGGGAGTTTAATCCATCATGCAGCGTTTCCCCTGCTTCGATTTGTCTTGTAACCGTTGACAGCACCAACAAAAATGTAATTGTTTGGGAAAAACCAATCACTGTCCAACCCATTGACAGCTTCAGAATTTACAGAGAAGTTTCGTCTGTCTATAAGCATGTTGGAAGTGTTCCGTTTTCCTCACTCAGCGTTTTCACGGATATGACAACGGGAGTGAACCCGAATATTGCCGCTTACAAATATGAAATTTCAGTGAAAGATACCTGCGGGAATGAAACCACGCTGAGTGCGTTTCATAAAACCATTCATGTTGCCATGAGCCCTGCTTCTCCCTGCGGATACAATCTTATCTGGAATGACTACATAGGTTTTCCGATAACACAATATCTCATATACAGAGACAGCGCACGCACGGGATGGAAGGTGGTGGACTCGCTGAGTTTCGGAAACACATCCTGGACGGATGGCACCTGTTATGCTGTGAGCGATACGATTGCCTATTTAATAGAAGCGCTTAATCCGGCAGGATGCACACCGTCAATAAAAAATCCGCTGCCCATGTCTTCCGGTTATAGTTCTGCCCGTTCCAATACCCAACAGAATTATGCAAACACTTCTGTGCAAAAACTGGTAAATGATTTGCAAATAAATATTTATCCCAACCCCACCAGCGGGCAGTTTAATGTGCAGATGAGTGGATTAGCCAATATGCAGATGAACAGCATAGAAGTTTATAATGTATTTGGAGAATGTATTCATCAGCATATCAGCACATCTTCACATCAGCAAATTGATTTGCGCGAAGCGCCCGAAGGAATTTATTTTGTAAAGATTGAAACCGAGCAGGGGATAGTAAGCAAGAAAGTGGTGCTGATGAGATAAACTCAGGGCATCTCGAATAACGAACATTTGAACATTTGAATAACGAATAAAGAAGTAAGGAAACATCGGATTTGTTCTGTAGTGTGCATTTTACTTCGCTATTCGTTGTTCTATTGTTCAATTATTCTATTGTTCACCCCGTTGGATAAGTATCCTACGGGGTTCATGAGTTTTTAGAGGATAACCTTAGTCATTAAGTATCTTAAACTCCACCCTGCGGTTCATCTGCATTCCTTTGGGGTTAGGTTTTTTGTTAAGCGTGTTTGGCGCAACGGGCTGCGCATCGCCATAGCCCTGCGCCACCAGGCGGGCTCTGTCAATTCCTTTAATGATGATATATTGAACCACGGCATCGGCTCTTGACTGCGAGAGTTTCAGGTTGGCATCGGGCTTGCCGGCATTATCGGTGTGCCCGCCTATTTCCACCTTTATGCTCATCTGTTCGTTAAGGAGTTTTACCACTTTATCCAATTCCACATTTGATTCTTTTCGAAGGGTGGATTTTCCGCTGTCGAAAAAAACATTGTTGAGCGCCACCTTTGCGCCCTTCTTTATTTTATCGAGCTGAATGTCTTTATTGATCTCGGAATAGGATTTGTCTTTCGGGGCATTTATGTTCTCCGATTGAAAAAGGTAGCCGTCTGCTTCAAATGAGATGTTGTAATCTTTTCCGCGTTCAAGATTAAAATAATACACGCCTTTATCGGTGGGATTGAATGTTCCGATGGGTGTGCCGGTTTTGTTATCGGTAACAACGATGCGCGATTTTTTGATGGGCTGTTTTTCTTTATCGGTGAGCATGCCGCCCACAGAAATGGTTCCAAGCATTTTGGAGGTTTCCATCACCACCTCTATTTTGAAATCATAATCGGTAAGCGCCTGGGGCAGATCGAGCGATTCATTCATGAGTAGATAGCCCTCTGCTTCATAGGTAAAAGAATAACTTTCTCCGCCTTTTCCGGATAGGTCAAAAGAATAAGTTCCGTCCGGCTTGGGTGCATACACGCCCACTAATTTTTTAGTTGCATTATCCTTGGCAGAAATTTTTACGCCCGCAATAGTTTCTCCTGTTCGGGTTGCCACCTTTCCGAAAACTGAAATACTGCCGAGCGGTTTAAAATCAAAATCTTTGTCCACCTCTTTGTATTCTCCTTCGGGTGAAACAGAGATCAATTCGGTATGCGGGCGAAAGCCGTCTGCCTCATATTTCACGGAATAAGTTTTTCCCGCTCTTCCCGGATTGAGGGGAAGAATGTATTTCATCGTTTTTGAGTTGGGATGAATTTCCTGAACCAGGTTGCCGGTTTCTATATCCGTTGCCGTGATGGTGACAAAACTCATCATGGTATCTTTGATTCCGGTGAAAGAAATCTTTCCTTTCATCAGCGTGACAGGAATTACCACGCGCTGCGGAATGGTGACCATGTAAAGATCTTTTTCCCCGTATCCTTCATTGCGGACGGAAGAAAAATAGGCGCGCTTTCCATCGGTGCTCATCACATAAAAAATATCATCATCGGTGGTGTTAATGGGATAGCCCATATTTTGCGGAGGATACCAGCCCGAATCGGCAAGCACGGTAAAGAAAATATCAAACCCGCCCATTGTCTTGTGCCCGTTAGAACTGAAAAACATAGTTACACCGTCAGGGTGCATGAAGGGAGCATCTTCATCGTATTCTGTGTTAATGGTGGGACCCAGATTTGTTGCCTTGCTCCATCTGCCTGTAGGGAGTTTAACGCATTTATAAATATCACGCCCGCCAAATCCGCCCGGGCGGTTGCTTACAAAATACAACGTGTTGCCATCGGGAGAAAGACAAGCGCTGGGTTCCCATGATGAGCTATTGATATCCGTAATGTCTCCAGCGTCAGTTCCAATCATGTAGGCATAAGACCATTGGTCTCCTTCCAGGCGACTGTAATAAATGCTTCCGCCTTTGTCGTCTTTATAGAGAAAAAGCTGCTGACCGTCTGCAGAAATTCCTACCACTGCTTCGTTGTACCAGCTATTGATGTGTGTGCTCAGGGGTTGGGCTTCTCCCCATGTACCGTCTTCTTTCTTGTTGCTTACCCAAATGTCTTCATAATATTTGTCTGTAATATCCCTGTTATCATTTCCTCCCGTTTCCGCATTGAACCTGCGGGATGTAAAAAACAACTGTGATTCATCTGCGGTAATAATTGCTCCGTAATCGGGCTTGTCAGAATTTATGCTGTCTCCCAGATTGGTGATGGAGCATTTGACAGGCGAACCTACCAGCGTTTTTGCTGTCTGGCAGATTTCTGTTCTTCGCTTCAAATCTTTTGCCGCTGCCAGATCGCTCATGTTAATGCACTTTGAAAATTTTTCAAACATGGAGATTGCTTCATCAAAGCGATAGGTGAAATGGTAAGCCTGCCCGAGAAGAAAATACACTAATTCAGGACAGCGTTTTTCTGCCGGCTCATCCGGAATGTACCTGCGGGTTGCTTTTGGAGATGCTGCTTCAAGATAGTCAACGGCTTTTGATTTTTCGGAAGATGAAAGAAGATACAACTGACCGATTTTGAAATTCACATTGGCATTTGCCGGATCCCATTGATGCAAAAGAAGAAATGTGCCGAGCGCTGTGTCATTAAAATTCTCCAGCATCATCATGTTTGCCTGAGTGAAAAGTTCCTTGAATTTTGCTTTATTGTATTTTGGTTTTGCAACCATGATGGAATCCTGAGAAAAAGCGAACCCGGAAAGAAAAATCAAAACAAGAGAGAAAGAAAAAAGCAGGTTAGTTTTTTTGCTAATCATGGAATGATTATAAGTCACAAAAATAATGATTTGCCCCAACCCGCCATCAAGTGGAATGTTTAATGTTTAATGGTTAACCTGCCTGCGCAGGCAGGTGGTTGATGTATTTCCATTATCCATTAACCATTAACCATCAGCAAAAGGGTTTTTATCTTAAAATCTTATTCTTGTTCAATGCATTTCGGTATTTCTCCGCATTGCGATTATGCTCTGCAAGCGTTTTGGCAAAGTTATGTTTTCCTGAAAAATCTTCCTTGGCGCACATATACAGGCAATCATTCTTTTGATAATTCAGCACCCCATCAATGGAAGAAATTTCAGGAATGTAAATGGGTCCGGGAGGAAGACCTGCGTGTTTGTAGGTGTTGTAAGGAGAATCAATCTCTTTGTCTTTGTCCAGCACGCGGTTGATGCTGAAATCGCCAATAGCATAAATCACAGTAGGGTCGCTTTGCAGTGCCATTCCTATTTTTAATCTGTTCAGATACAATCCTGCAATGGACGGGCGTTCATCCGGGAATTGCAACTGTTCGGCTTGCACGATAGAGGCAAGAATTGAAACCTGTGTTTGGGTGAGATTAATTTCTTTTGCTTTTCTCTTTCTTTCTTCTGTCCAGAATTTTTTGTATTCGGTTTGCATGCGCTCCATAAATTGTTTTGCTGAGGTGTTCCAGTTGAATTCGTAGGTGTTCGGAATAAAAAGAGTGAGCGCGGTTTCGCTTCTCAGCCCCAGATTTTCTTTTAAGTAATGATCGTTATTAAGAAGTGCAAAAAGTTCTGTTGAGTCCGCCTCAAGTTTTTTGCAGATGCGTGATATTAATTGTTCTTTTGTGCGGATGTTGTTGAACGTAACGGTGACGGGTTCCTGCAATCCGGCACGAAGAAGATTGATGAGCTCATTATTGCTGATATGATTCAGAATCCGGTAGCGCCCCGGTTTAACTTTGTCTTTATACTTTTTTAATTCTGCCAGGCGCGCGAATGATTTTTCATCTTTCAGAATTTTGTTTTCAGCAAGAATGGCAAGTACATCCTCATAATTTGAACCAGTGGGGATGAAAATGATTTTTGATTTTTCTTCTCCGAGCGAAACATTTGGAAGATAAAGCATTCTATATCCGATATAAGCAGCAACGCCTCCGCCTAAAAGAAAAACAGGCAGCAGCCAAAGAATTATTTTTTTGAGTATGTTCTTTTTTTTCTTTGCCACAATGGGTTTATTTGGTGAATCGCATTTGGATGGCGAGCGCCTGTTCGTTCTCGGGGTTCTTTTTTAAAATTCTTTTAGCAACTGCCAGCGCTTCGCTGTTTTTCTTTTCATACAGCAGAAGTCCTGCCTTGTTGATCAATGCCTGCTCATAATCGGGGTCCAGCGCAAGCGATTGGTTGTAATTTTTTTCTGCCGAAACAAAATCCTGTTTCAAAAAATAAATGTAGCCAAGATTACAATAGGCGGGAGCATATTTAGAATCTTCAGAAATTATTTTTTCGTAAATGTTTTTTGCTTCATCGGGTTTATTCCGGCTGGCAAGATTTCCTGCCAGCTTATTCATGAAATCAATGTTAAATGGCGAGAGTTCATTGGCTTTGTTGTAAAAGATATATGCTTCGGCTGCTTTTCCCAGATGCGTATAGGTTTCTCCTATCCGGTAGCAAGTCCATGCATCATCATTGTCCCACGATGTGGTGCCGAGGTTGCCAAGTAATTCTTTTTGTTGAAATCCTGAAACCAAGGAAATAATCTTGTTATAATCCTGTTTTAGAAAGTAATATCGAATCAGCAAATTGAAATTTTCTGTGATATCTTCTTTTGAATTTTCAGGAAGATATTTTTTTACCGAATCGAGAAAGCCGGGAGAGATTCCAAATTTTTCATATTGGTTCATATATCCTTCAGCTTTTACTTTTGCTGCAGGATTTTCTTCGTTGATAGCATACAGTCCGATGAATTTTTTTATTTCCTCCACATTTTTCTTCTTCATCGGTTTGCGAATGAAATGGTCGGTGATTCTTACGTGCGGAATGTCAATAGCGCCAGACTTTGGCATATGGCATGAAACGCAATTGTCATCCACTTTATTTCGCGCTTCAGGTTTTTCAGAGCAGGATTTGTTCCCCTCCCCCATGGGAGAGGAGTTGGGGGTGAGGTGGCAATTCTTGCAGGCGTTATTGAACACATCTTTTCCTGTGACCTTCACGCTCAGGTGAGGATTGTGGCAGGTAACACAAGTCAAACCATTTTTATATGGCTTTAATTGTTGGTCGGGATTTGAAATCCCCACCACTGCACTTTTGATAAAGCATTGGCTCATCTTCAGCCTGTCGGCATGCGATGCCATGATGAAATCCTCTTCCGCATTTTCATATTTTGGAAGAAAGGTTGTCATCACATCTGACAATTTCATTCCCGGGCGGAAATCATAAAATGATTTTCCGTCTTTCAGAACAGTATTTCCCTGAAGGTGGCAGCGCTGGCAGACATCAAACTGCAAATCAATCGGAAGTTTTGCAGGATTCACTATGGAATAATCAATTTCTTTCGAGATGTCAATTACCATTCCTGCCATTTTTTCTTTCACATGAATTTCTCCCGGACCGTGGCATCTTTCGCAGATGATTCCGTTTCCAACTTTAGAAAATTTATTTTCAGAACCCATTACAAAATCAGGCAAAGCATTGTGGCAGGACATGCATTCTAAACCGATGGGCCTTGAAAATCTTGGATTGCTGCCATTTTTAAATCCGGGTGCGAGATCCCATTTTCCTTCCTGCGTATAATAGGTGATTGGCATTTGATGCAAATACCCATTCGTGCTGAAGAGGTGAGAATTAGTATGCTGACCGGAGCCAATGATGTAGCTAACGCTTTCAACTCTTTTGTAAATAGTATCCTTTCCTTCCAGCCTGAACTCCATAATTTTCATTGTATCGCCCTTCCAGAACGGATGATAATAGAAATCCAATGACTTATCGTAGACAACAGCGTGTTTATCAAATTTTGCAGAAGTTTTCTTTTTACTTGCAACATCAAATGATTTTCCCATTCCGGTTTCAATAAAGGTTTCATATTTATCAATGTGGCATATCCTGCATTGCATCATTCCAACGTATTTAATATCCGAAGATAGATTCTTATACGTTTTTTTTTCAGGAGAAGTGTTTTCTTTTTTTTCCTCAGTAGATGAACCGCATTTCAAAACACAAAACAGAATCAAGAATAAGAAGGAAGAGAGAAAAATATTTCGGAGGAGCGAGTGCATAGAATTCAAAAATACTTAAAAGGAGAGTTCGGCATTGCTATGACGAATTACTGATTCACTAACCGAAGCGAGCAAACATTCTTTTTCTTTCCTGTAATCCTGAACTTGTGTTTCCTGAAAAGCTTTATGCTTGCTTCATTGCCTTCTGTGATGCTACAATGTAACTCTTGCAGGTAAAGTATTTCAAAGCAGTATGCAATCAGCAACGACAAGGCTTCAGAAGCGTAACCTTTTCTGCGATATTTTTTTTCAATCAGTATTCCGATTCCTGCTTTGAGATTGGGCTGATCAAAATCAAACAAGTCAATGCAGCCGACTTCACCCTTACTCCCTCTCCCTGTGGGAGAGGGACGGGGAGAGGACAAACCAATCATTAATCTAAGTTGTTTGTCAAGATAAATATCTTTCTGATTGATAATGAAATTTCTTATTTCTTGTTTGGTGAATGGTTTTTTTGTTCTGCTGATTTGCCAATTGGTTCTATCGTTTTCCCACCTGAAAAGCAGAGCGGCATCGGAGGGAAGTACAGAACGCAGAAATATTTTTTTCCCCTGAAGATGCACCGCGTTATGCCATTACAAGTGATGACTTTCTTATTGCTTCATACACATCATTTACTTCGTACCTGTTCAGCAGGAAGGAATTATCTGACAAATGCTTTTCGAGATTCAGGTGATAGCAGTCTTTCACTGCGCTGAGGTGTTGCAGTTGTGGCAGCAAATCAAAAATCAGGTTTACGCTTTTTGTTTCAGTATGGTAAACCGAGTGGCAGAAATCTTTTATGGGCGTGAGGCAGGTGGCAATGCCTATGTCTGCGCGAGGGTAGGCAAGGGTGCACTGACGGATTTCGTCCCGCAGTTGCTCTGATGAGAAGAGAGGTGGCATTTGCAGCCGGATGAAAACAGTTTCCACTTTTTTTCTGCGGATGAATTGGAGCAGCGCGGAAAGCTCTCCATCAACGGTGGCTCCTTTCACGCTGAGTGTAAATATTTTTCCGTTTATGGAAACAAGCAAATGTGGGGGAATGCGTGTGGCGTACAGTAGAACCAAATAAATATCGTTAAGCAAAACGGTTTCATTTGCAGGAAGAATAGCTGATAGTTTGTAGCTTGAGTTCATGAGGCGAAGTTAATAATGTCTATTTGCTTGTAAATTATGACAGTTGAAGAGTAATTCCTGGCAGAGTGGTCTGTTCAAAACATAAAAAAACCCAAGCATTTCTGCCTGGGTTTTTTAGAGCAACAATAAATATTAACTCATGTGTTTAAGATTCAATCCGTAAAGAATTACGAAAAGAACCGGGAACACAGCGCCCATAACAAGCGACATTCCGCCAAAAGCAGAACCGCCAAGGAGAACTGCTGTAGCAATAACAGGAGCAAGTTCGCCTACAACATAAATGAAAAAACCCATCTTTTTAAGTTTCCACATCTGAAGAGCTCCTACAAGGCAAAGAAGAGCACCTACAATGCTAACAATCAGCGTAACGTTTGCCCATTTGATGGCAGCATTAGCCTCAGCCATTGCGTCTCCCATTCCTGGGATAGAACTCATGTCTGTTCCTGCAGCTTCGGTCATTCCTTCAGCCATGCTGGAAGTTGCATCCATCATTGCTTGTGCGGCATGCATTCCCCACCATGCTACTACACTCATCACGATTCCTAATCCAACTCCAACGTAAGTGAGAATACACAATACTGTCAGAAATGTCGGACGCTTTGGTCCTGTAGTTGTTTGTTCCATTTGAATAATTGTTTTGGTTTATGTTATTTTTAAAATACACAGGCTTAAGAGCAAATTGCCTGTTTCACTAATTTGGTGCAAATCAAAGAACTTTTTTTGAAAGAAGAGGCAATAAACTTATTAACAAGAATTTGGAAAATGTTAAAACCGCCTTTTGCTCCATGCAGTAAAGTTCTTCCTCTGCTCCTCGGTGGGAGAGGGAGTTTTCTGTACATAATGTATTTTGAAGTAATCTTCTGCGGATGGAATAAAGATGATTTCCCTCACTTTTCCGTTACTGCTTACATTAAGTTTCACTTCTGACTGCCCAAAGTAGCGCGCCCATTCAGCAAAGTTGTTTCTGACCGGATACCCATTAATGGAAATGATTTCATCGCCTAACTGAATGCCTGCCTGCCCCTTTGGGGATTTTTCTGCCACTGAGTTGGGATAGAGGGCGGTTACCTTAATGACCGGTGACTGATCGCTGACTTTGAATCCATAATACCTTTCGTGATACTTCTTGGAGGGCACGTTTAATAATTCAAGTCCGATGTAATGAAGGCATTCTATTAAAGCGTTTTCGTAAGAATTGGCTTTGTAAACATAGTTATTGAAGAATTCATCAAAGGAAGTTCCAGCAATCTTTTCAATAATCGCCTTATAGTCGCTCTCCATATACCCTATACCCTTTTTTCCATATTCCTTATACAGATGTCTCATCACATCATCCAGCGAGCGTTCATTGTTTGAATATTTGCGAATCATCAAATCGGTCATCAAAGCAATTAAACATCCCTCGCTGTAGATAGATGTTTTGCGATGCGGAACAATTTCGGTGTAGCCATCCAGCCATGTATCAAACGAAGAATCAGCCACGCTGAGATTATATCTGCCGAAATTATCGAAGTGATTCTGAAGATGCTTGGAAAGACATCGGTTCACTTCAAACTCGGAATAGATGCCTGACCGGAATAAAAAGAAATCTCCGTAATAGGTGGTAACACCTTCCGCCACAAATCCAAGCCGCGAATAATTTTCTTTGGTGTAATCATAAGGCAGCATCTCAGCAGGACGTATTGCCTTTATGTTCCAGGAATGAAACAATTCGTGCGAACTCACGCTGAGCAATTCAAGAAACACATCGCCCCGCATGATTTCGTAAGAAGGTCCTATCGCAATCACCGTTGATGAAAGATGTTCAACACCGTGGTGAAATCTATAAGGAAGAATCTGGAAAATGAAATGATATTCATCTGAAGGAATCGGACCCTTCATGGTAACAAACTGCTCGTTGATGAAAATGAAAAAATCGTTTATAATTTTAGACCAGTTTGGTTTGCATTCACCTTGAAACCAAAGATTAAATTCCACACCATCCATCACAAACATGTTATGCTGAAGCGTTGGGCTTGCAATGAAAGGAGAATCTGCGAGTTCATGGTAAGAAGAAGTAGCCCCTCTCCAACTCTCCCCGAAGGGGAGAGGGTTTGCATGTAAAGTCCTCCCCTTTGGGGAGGATTTAGGTGGGGCTATTGAAGTTGCAACAATATATTTTTCAGGAATCTTTATTTCCACCTCGCACGCTTCATTAATTCTTTCAGGAATATACACGCAGCAGTTGACCGGATTTACGTAAAGTTGTTTATCATCCAGATAAGTGGAGCCCGCATTTAAGTCAACCGCATAATAAGAATATTTGACGTGAAGTTTTTTTACTCCTTTCGTCTGAATCTTCCAGCAATCCTTTGTAATTTTATGAAAGGGGAGCGGATTTCCTTTTTCATCACTCGGAGAAAACTCTTTTACATTCTTCGCGAAGTTTCCGAGTTCATATCTCCCAGGTCTCCATGCAGGAAGTTGAATAGTTGTTTCCTGCCCGTCCGGCAGGCGGGCATCGCCTTTAATACTATCAGCGATAAACTCAATGTCAATAAGATGAGTGAGCGGTTCTTTGTATGAGAAGATATATTTCAACGCTATTGGAAAGAAGGACAAAGATATTTTATTTGCCTGATACACAAAACTAAACCGCTCTGTATTTTTTTTACTTTCGTAGTTCAAGAAAGTCCTGATTTTTTAATCCTAAATAGAAAATGTCATACGACTTAATCGTTATCGGAAGTGGTCCCGGAGGATATGTAGCTGCCATTCGTGCATCGCAGTTGGGAATGAAAACGGCTATTGTTGAACGCTCTGAACTTGGTGGTATCTGTTTGAACTGGGGATGCATTCCCACTAAAGCTCTTCTGAAGTCCGCGCAGGTGTTTGAATATCTGAAACACGCTGCCGATTACGGAATTAAAGTGAGTGGAGGAGAGGCGGATTTTCCTGCTGTGGTTAAACGCTCGCGTGATGTGGCAGATGGAATGAGCAAAGGCGTTCAGTTTCTGATGAAGAAAAATAAAATTGATGTGATAAAAGGATTTGGAAAGGTGATGGCAGGAAAAAAGGTTGAGGTGAAGGATGAAATAGGAAAAGTTACTACTTACGATTCTAAGAATATCATCATAGCAGTTGGAGCACGTTCGCGCCAGCTTCCTAATCTGCCGTTCACTGCCGGAAAAATAATCGGCTATCGCGATGCAATGGTTCTTCCAAAACTTCCAAAGTCAATGGTAGTAGTAGGTTCAGGAGCGATTGGAAGCGAGTTTGCGTATTTCTTTGCAGCGATGGGAACAAAAGTTACGCTGGTGGAATTTTTATCTGCTGTTGTTCCTGTGGAAGATGAAGAAGTTTCAAAACAACTGGAGCGCTCGTTCAAGAAAATGGGAATGACCGTCATGACTTCATCGGAAGTTTTGTCGGTGGATACAAAAAGTGACGGATGTAAAGTGAAAATAAAATCCAAGGTTGGAGAAGAGATAGTTGACTGCGACATCGTTCTTTCCGCAGTAGGAATTCAATCCAACTTAGAGAACATCGGACTGGAAGAAGTAGGAATCGCCACCGATAAAGGAAAAATCCTCACCAATCCGTATTACCAGACAAACATTCCCGGCTACTATGCCATTGGCGATTGCGTGGGCGGACAAGCTCTCGCACATGTGGCAAGTGCCGAAGGAATCATTTGCGTTGAAAAAATTGCAGGGCAGAATCCAGAACCGCTCAACTACAACAATATTCCCGGCTGCACGTATACTTCTCCTGAAATTGCATCGGTGGGCTACACCGAAAAGCAGGCAAAGGAAAAAGGTTTTGAAATCAAAGTGGGCAAGTTCCCGTTCTCTGCATCGGGCAAAGCAAGCGCGGCAGGAGCCAAAGATGGTTTTGTTAAGCTTATTTTTGATGCAAAGTATGGCGAACTATTAGGCGCGCACATGATTGGCTTCAACGTAACAGAAATGATTGCCGAAATAGTGGTCGCCCGAAAATTAGAAACAACCGGACACGAAATAATTAAATCCGTTCACCCGCACCCAACCATGAGCGAAGCCATTATGGAAGCGGCAGCTCAGGCATACGGAGAGGTGATACATTTATAATAATACAAATGGATGCGCTCATTATACCGGCTACAGAACGTTTGCCCTCTGTTTCTCTCGTTGCAGAAACAGGAAAGTTAATTTTCAGCGGGAGGGCTCTTCCTGAAGATGGCAGAGAATTTTTCACTCCCATTCTCCGGTGGATGGTGAGTTATGCTCTTCAACCTGCCGCTCTGACAGAATGCTCTTTTCAAATGGAGTATTTCAATTCTTCATCGCGCAAGTGCTTTACGGATGTTTTCGACATTCTTGACTCCATGCGTGAGAAAGGGCATGCGGTTATGATTATTTGGTATTTTGAAGAAGCGGATGATGAGATGAAAGAAATGGGAGAACACTACGAATCTCTCTACGATTTAGATTTCCAATTCCGCTCATGCTGATCCCGCCTTGCGGGATGGCGCGTGTCGCGCTCATCATCTAATTATTTTTCATCAGTCGTTTCAGCGTTTTATCAATATATTTCTCCGTGGGCAATATTGTATCCTGAATGCGTTTCGCATAGCGGATGCTGGCGAGGATTTCGCTTTGCTTCTCTTCTACTATTTTCTTTTGCTGTTCTATAATACGCTTTTGTTTTTGCGTGATGCGCAGCGCACGAAAGATAAAACCGGCAAACACAATCACTAACAGCAATACAGCAATCACTGACCATATAACAATCTTTTGCTTTTTGCTTTCTGCTTCTGCTACGGCAGCTTGTTTATCCGCTTCGGCTTTTGCTGCTGCTGCTTTCTTCTCAAACTCGTAAGTCATTTCTTTGCGGGTGATTTCTTTGTTCTTCTCCTCGCTGAACAAAGTGTCTTTTAACGCCATTGCTTTTTTGTAATGCTCCAGAGCAAGTTGGTATCTGCCGGTGGTATCGTAAAGTTGAGAGAGGTATTCTTCAAATTGTCTGGATTCATTCATTGAGCCAATACTGTCATCAAGGGAAATAGCTCTTTTAAGGTAAAACTCTGCTTCTTTATAGTTTCCAGTTCTAGTATAAATCGCTCCTATGTTGCCGAGCCATGCTGCAATGTCATTTTTATTTCCCAATTCTTCCGTTATTTTCAGTGCCTTGAAACAATAGTCCAGCGCTTTAGGATAATTACCTTGATAATCATAGGTAAGTCCGATGTTGCCAAGATGTCTTGCTATTCCGTTTTTATTGCCCAACTCTTCATCTATTTTCAATGCCCTGAAATAATAATCCAGCGATTTTTTATATAAGGAATCGCTAGCGCCTTTTATACCACTTGCTGCTTTCGCTGGCTCTTTATAGGCATTTCCGATATTGCCGAGTTGGATTGCAATTCTTTTTTTATCTCCAAGTTCTTCTGCGATTTTCAATGCCTTCAAATAATAGTCAAGTGCTTTGGTGTAATCGTCTTGTGCATCATAAACATTTCCAATATTTCCGAGAATGGCTGCCATGATGTTTTTATTTTCTAATACTTCAGCCACCTTAAGCCCCTTAATGTAATAATCCAGCGCATTGGGATAATCACCATGGTAATCATAAACAAGCCCAATGTTGTTGTAAGCAATGGCAATTCCTTTTTGAGCCGTTTGTTTAACAGTTTGATTCATTCCGTTCTTATCATTCAGTGTTAGAATAACATTCGCCAGTTTCAATGCGCTATTAGCTAAGGCAAGAGAAGAATCGAATGCGTTAATGTATCTGTATTCGCGGGATAAATTATTTAAGTGATTTACCTTATTCGTATCCTCCTTATCTTTTTTAAGCAATGTTAAAAGAGAATCAATTTTGTTCTGCTGAGCAAAAGCAAATGTGTAGATGAGCAGATGTGCGGATATGCTGATGAAAACAAATGTGCGGATGAAAGCGGATGTGCGAATGTGCTGATTTGCAGATATGCTAATGAAAGCCAGTATGTATTTATTTATTTTCTTCATCTGCACATCTTCACATTTACTCATCTGCTAATTGTCTTTCGGCATTTTCGCTCTTAGCCGTTCGAGGGTTTTATGAATATATTTCTCCGTGGGCAGAATGGCATCCTGAATGCGTTTCGCGTAGCGGATGCTGGCGAGAATTTCGCTTTGCTTCTCCTCCACAATTTTCTTTTGCTGTTCGATGAGTTGTTTTTGCTTTTGGGTAATGCGAAGCGCACGAAAGATAAAACCGGCAAACACAATCATTAACAACAATACAGCAATCACCGACCATATAACAATCTTTTGCTTTTTACTCTCTGCTTCTGCTACTGCCGCGTGCTTATCGCTCTCTGCTTTTGTGGCTGCTTCTTTTTTATCAAACTCATATTGCATTTGTTTTTTTACAGTGGCTTTTTGTGTTTCAGTATTTTTTATGCTGTCGGACATTTGAATAAAAAGTTTATAATATTCAAACGCCAGCTTGTAATTGCCCAGTGCAGAATCTATGCTGCTAAGCATTCGTGAAGAACTTAGAATAATTTCGGGGTAGCCCAGTTCTTTGCTCACCAGAAGGGAGCTGTCGGCATAATGGCGCGCTGATGTGTAAAGTTCTTTCTTCAGCGAAAATTTTTCCTGCAACGCTGCTTGCCTGAAAAACACCCCGCCCACATTGTGAAGTGATTGCGCTATTCCTTTTTTATCTGCAATTTCCAACCTGATTTGCAAAGACCTTTTATAATATTCAAATGCTTTTTCAATGCCTTGATGTGTGCAGGCTTTGCTTCCAGCGGGCTGACAGTAAGGGTCACCAAAATTCAGGTAAATGCCTCCAATATTATTGAGTGAACTGGCAATGCCTCGCTTGTTGTGGATTTCTTCTTCTATGGAGATACTTTTCTGAAAATATTCCATGGCTTTGGAAATATTTCCTGAATGATAATAGGTGTAGCCAAGGTTGTTCAGAGATTGCGCCATGCCTCGTTTGTCTGAAATCTCTTCTCTTAAAGATAAACTCTTGTTAAAATATTCCAATGCGTTTGCGGTATCTCCCTGACCGATGTAAATCGTTCCTATGTTTTGAAACGAATAGGCCATTCCAAGCTTGTCAGGAATTGTTTCTTTTATTTTTAAACTCTTATGATAATAATCCAATGCCTTTGTAATATCTCCCAGATTGTCATAAATGCCGCCTATGTTATTCAGCGTGGAAGCCATGCCCTGTTTGTCAGACAATTCTTCATCTATTTTTATTGATTGCCGGTAATAGTCCAGCGCTTTTGAAATATCTCCCAGAAAATTATACGCATATCCGATATTATTAAGCGCGGATGATTTTGCTACAAGAAAGGAATGCCGCTCTTTCTGATTGCTTCCTGAGATTTTTTCATCAACAATTTTCAATATTCTTTTACATAGCGGGATCAGCGTGTCGGGATTTGAGGAATATAATATTTCAGATAAGCTGAGATAAGCAGAAGCAACAGCTGTGTCGGACGAAGAAGAATTGTTTATGATTGAATTGAGGGAGTCCACTTTAGAAAGTTGGCAATAGGCAGTTGGCAGTTGGCAAAAGAAGAAGTACCAAATCCCAAACACCAAGCACCAAGTCCCAAGAGAAGATTTGTATTCCTTGGAACTTGGAATGTGGAACTTGAGACTTGAGACTTTATTCTTCATCTTTTACTTCGGCATTTTGGCTTTGAGGCGGTAAAGCGTTTTATTAATATACTTCTCCTTCGGCAGAATGGCATCCTGAATCCGTTTCGCGTAGCGGATGCTGGCGAGAATTTCGCTTTGCTTCTCCTCCACAATTTTCTTTTGCTGTTCGATGAGTTGCTTTTGCTTTTGCGTAATGCGCAGTGCACGGAAAATAAATACTGCGAAGATTACAACTAACAGCAATACAGCCATCACCGACCATATAACAATCTTTTGCTTTTTGCTTTCCGCTTCTGCTACTGCTTCCTTAACCTCAACCTCTGCCTTTGCCTTTGCTTCTTTCTTTTCAAACTCGTAGTTCATTTCCGTGCGTGTTTGCTTCTTAGTATTTTCATCGTTAGTGATACTGTCACGTACGGCTATGTATTTTTTGTAATGCTCAAGAGCTGATTGATATCTGCCCGTAGTGTCGTAAAGCTGGCTGAGGGATTGGTTTCCTACTTTTAAATCATCAAGAGAACCGATTTCTTCTGCAAGTAAAACGGATTGTTTGAGATACTTTTCCGCTTCAGCAAATTTTCCGGTTGTAATATCAAGTGAGCCGATATTGCCGAGCCAGATTACAATTCGATTTTTATCTCCGAGTTCTTCCGCCATTTTCAATGCCCTGAAATAATAATTCAGCGCCCGGGGATAATCAGTTTGGGCATGATAGACATTGCCAATGTTGCCGAGGTCTGTTGCGATTCTATTCTTATTGCCAAGTTCTTCATTCATTTTCAATGCCCTGAAGTAATACTCCAGCACCCTTTTGAAAAGAGGATTGCGTTCCTCAGGATGAACGTTGGCTTCGGCTTGACGGAAATAGACAACTCCGATGTTGCCGAGCACAGTGGCAATTTTATCTTTCTCTCCAAGTTCCTCAAATGTTTTTAATGCCCTGAAATAATAATCCAGCGCCTTGGGATAATCGGCTTGATTCCAATAAACACCTCCGATGTTGCCGAGGCGTGTTGCAATTCCTTTTTTATTTTTTTGTTCTTCATCAAATTTCAGCGCTTTGAAAAAATTTTCAAGCGCGTTCGGATAATCGCCTTTTACCCAATAGCCCACACCGCAAGTACCGTAAGCGTTTGCTTTTAGTTTGGAGACAGGAGTTCGGAGTTCGGAGACAGAAGATAGTTTCTCGCATAGCGCAAGTGCTTCTTTAGCGAGGAGAATAGTGGAATCGGGATTGGTGTATTTATATTCCCAAGCGAGGGCATTGAGGTGGTTTACTTTGTTGGTGTCGGAAGAAAGGGACGAGGGACGAGAGACGAGGGAGGAGGGAGTTGCGTTATCTTTTTTTACTAGGTTTAGGAGAGAATCAATATTCTGGTTTTGCGCGGAAGAAAAATGAAAGAAGAAAGAAGAGAGAATCAGGATATAAAAAACACGGAGCATTTTCACGGGTTCACCCCGTTGGATAAAATCCAATATCCTACGGGGTTCATACTTATAATCCATACCATACAAACTTATGAAAAAACAAACTGCCTGCCGGCACAACCCTCAGGAGAGAAATTATTTGTCCGCGATTACTAATTTGCCTGTTGCAATTACACTGCCCCCTCCCTGTGTCCCTCCCCCGCTGGGAGAGGGAGTTGAAAGCCGAATGAAATACAGTCCGCTTGGAAGATTGTCACGCGAGAGAGTAAATGAATGACCTGTTATATTGTTATATTGTTTCACTGTCTGCCCTTGTAAGTTGTAAACGGTGAGAGTTGCGTTCTTCAGTGGAACTTCTATCTGTAAAGTTGTTTGAGTGGAAAAAGGGTTTGGATAGATGGAAATGTTTTGCAAAGCAGTTAACTCAGAAGTGCCTGTTAATGGATTTACGACTATAAGAGTTTGCATCAAGCCAGAAGGCGACATTTTATAGGTAGTATCGCAAATAGAACTTATGCATCCGTTCGCATCCGTAACTGTTAAGCATATTATGTAATTACCAGCCACAGTGTATGTATGCGATGGAGCGGGTTGCGTGGAATTATTTCCATCACCAAAATCCCAATAATATGTAAACGGAGCTGTGCCTGTTATAGTAGGGTATCCATACCATAATAATGGATTCGCGGTATCAGGAGTTAAGATTAAACTTGCGTTTAAACTATCTACTGCTACAATTATGCTTGCTGTATCCGAGCAACCACCATTTGAGGCAACTACAGTATAAGTTGTAGTTGCAGTAGGACTCACAAGAATACAAGCAGTAGTCGCACCAATGCTCCACGAATAAAATGTTCCACCACTTGCGCATAATGTTGCGCTTTGCCCCATGCAAATTGTTATGTTGCCTGCAAGGGTAACTACGGGAACAGGATAAACGGTTACGGTAGTGGTTGCAGTATCATTACATCCATTAGCATCTGCAATCATTACAGTATACGTTGTGGTTACAGTAGGACAAGCAACTATAGACGCAGTAGTCTGCCCGGAGGGATTCCACCAATAAGTTGCTACTCCTGCTGTGCTGAGTGTTGCACATTGCCCTGCACAAATGGAAACAGGTGAACTAACGCAATCAAGCGCATCCCAGAATCCATCAGCATTTAAATCTTCTGCAACATCATTTATTCCGTTTCCGTTTGTATCCCAGCAACGAATTCCAGTTGTAATCGTAACTATAGCGGTTGCAGTACAGCCATTAGCATCAGATACTGTTACTGTGAAATTTGCAGCGCTAAGATTCACTGCTGTCTGTGTGCTTTGTGCAGGTGTAGAATTCCAAACATATGTGTAAGGCGGTGTACCGCCTGAAGGATTTACTGTTGCAGTTCCATCATTATTGACACCACAGGCGGGTGTTGTGCTTGTACTGAGCAAAAGCATTACTGGCTGGCTGATAGCAGCACTTGCTGTCGCTGTGCAGGCGATTGCATCCGTAATTGTAATTGAATAAACTCCTGCACAAAGTCCAGTGATGGTGGCAGAGGTTGCTCCCATGTTCCAGAGATATGTATAAGGAGGAGTTCCACCGGAAGCAGTTGCTGTAATAACGCCATCACAGATTCCATTGCAGGTTGTGTTTGTTGTCGTTAAAGATACGGTGCATTGGCTGAATGCATTTAACGCCCAACTTATGCAGATGGCTGTAATAAGTAATTTTGTTTTCATTGTATTTGTTTTATTGTAAGATGCAAACTAACTGCGAAAGGTTGCTTTGTATTTTTTGTTTGAGGCGAATGGGTATCCTCCGAAGGAGTGGAGACCACATCCCTTCGGGACTTGTAATACTTACAGCAAACATACGCATAACTCTGCAACTCTCATTGCGGTGGAGTGCAGTCATATCAATACACCTATTACTTTCGCAATTTGGCTAAAGCCGTTTCTTTTGTCATTCATTTGCCACGACCTTAAGGTCGTGGCTATTAAATTTCTCGCACATCTGGACTTCAGTCCAAAAACTGCGTAAGTCCTAACATCATTATCTTCTTGCATCGTTCCGTAACATCTTTACAACGCATCTTCGCAAAGAAACTTCTTCGAAACACAACATGGTATTTCTGGTTTTAGTCATTGTACTGTTGTTTTCTATACTGAGAGTGTACACTCTCAGCTTATCAACGTTGGATTATAGAATAGAATATTGTATTTCCATGATAATAACCTATGCTGCCGTTATGTCGCCAAAAGGTCTAACTTTGTAAAACAATGATTCTATCATGAAAAGAATGTTTGATGGATCATGACAAAGGGATTATAGGTTCTGAGCAAGAGAAGATATACTGAGAGTGTACACTCCTAAAATGTAAAGCAACGATGATATCTTATAAAACAACCTGAAAATGCCTGATGAATCAAGAATCCCAAGGAATTTGAGCGAGTATGTGCAGTACATGAAGCGCACCACTGATTTTTTGGGGAAGCCCAGCCCTGCTCCATTCACCGGCAAGAACTGGGAGCGTTTTAACTGGACGGAAACAGAACTTTCTCAATGGGAATCTTTAACCAAAACGGCTGAAGAATTGTTTCCGAAATATTCCAGCATGGCTTTCCGCACGGTTGTCATAAAAAATAAAATCCGCAAGGTGCAGAGCGACACTGTGAAATACAACCAGCAGCAAAAATTATTAGACCGCATTGCCTCCAACCCTAACCGAACGGTGCTGACTGATTTTCTTCTTTTCAGGATAAGGCGCGGAACTTCGCTTGAAAAAACCAAACGCACGGTGCACACTTCCTCCATCAATGAACCAGTGCTGCTGGCGCTGAAACCGCTGGGCGGAGCCATGCTGAAAATTTTTTGCCGAACCATCAAGGGAACAGGGCGCGGACACCGGCATAAGATTTCGAACAGCGTAATGATTGTGTACAGGATAGGAACAACACCTCCAAAAAATCTGAACTATTGCAACGCCCAGCACATCAGCACGCACGCAAAATTTATTCTGCGCCTCGAACCAAAAGAAAGTGGTAAGCGCATTTATGTTTTTGCGCGGTGGTACAATACCAAATACCCTCTCCTTGCCGGTCCCTGGAGCAATATGCATGAAGCGGTGATAGTGTAACTGAGAAAGTCCCAAGCATCAAGCCCCAAGTCCCAAGAAACAACCAGCATAACAGCAGTTCCTTGGAATTTGGAGCTTGGAATTTGGAACTTTGGGCTTCACTTTGACTACTGCACAATATTGGTATGCTGAGCGTTTCCTCCCCACATAGGCCATCCGGTAAGAGAAGAATTGTTAGTGTTTATCGCAATCAGCTTTCCGCTGGTGCTGGTTACATAAATCCATCCATCCTCCACCACGGGCTGATAGCGAATGTTTTCTCCTGTCTTGTAAGTGGTTTCTATTTTTCCTGATTCAGCATCCATGATCTGAATTTCACCGTTGTAAGTAGCCACAATTATTTTTCCGCCTACAGCAAGCGGTGGAGTGCCCAAAAATCCGCCCACCGTGTGCATATCGCCCGAGAGTTTGGAGGTCCACTGCATTTTTCCTTCTTTATCGGTGCAAACAATTTCATCGCCCATGGTGTTGTAATTATTTCCTTTATAAGAAAGAATGCGCGAACCCTGAAAGGACTGAAGCGAAGAAACATTTGACTGCCCTATGTTTCCTTCGGCAACATAAGCGCCTGATGAAGCAGGAGCGCCACCGCCAAAACCATTGCCTGCATCATTGCTCATGGAAGTAGTTTTAAGCTGTGATTTCGCCTGAACATCTTTGCTGAGATAATTAGCTTCTTTTTTAGCGAATTGCTTGTTCACCGTCATGTTTGTTTCATCCATCTGCGCGATAGATTCCATGGCTTTGCCTGAGCCATCCCATTTATCCGCCCTGCGGCTCACGGTCATGTTTCCGTCATTGATAATGGGCGCGGAAGTGGCACGCATGTATTTGGCAGAAAGAATTTCTCCGTCTTTCTGATTGAACTTGTAAACAGTGCCGGGGAAAGAAGTGATATAAAGATTATCTCCATCGGCAACAGGCGCGCTCATCACATCTCCGTCAATCCACTTTTGCCATAAAACGTTTCCGGTTTTCAAATCAAACGCGGCAAGCACGTGAGAAGAATGCATGTTGTAAACCAGCTTGCCTTTATCTTTTATTTCTTCGCTAAAACCTGAATTGGTATAACAGGGATACGCGGTAAAAACTTTTCCGTTGGCAACTGCAGGCATGCTCATGAGCGGATCGCCCAGCCAGTGGCTCCAGAGATATTTTCCGCTTTTTGCATCGGTAGCGAAAATGGTGCATGACTCGGTATTGTAAACCAGCACATCATCTTCAATCACTCCCGAAGAAGGACCGTCATCATCAATATCCACCGCCCATTTCTTGTCGCCTGTTTTGGCATCAAAAGCAAAATACTGCTTGCTTCCGAAACCACCGCTCACATACACCTTTCCATCGTGCACTGTAGGGGTAGGGACATTGGTATTGCTGGGGAGTTTAATAACGAAACCATCCTTTGTTTTGGTGAGATAGTTTGAAATATCCGTGAACGAAACGTGCCCCGCGTTAAAACGGTCATTGGGCTTTGTTCCTTTATTCATTGCCTGCACCTGCTTGAGCACGTCAATGCCATCATCGGCAGTGGTAGTGATGGTTGAATCAGGAGGGGTTCCGTTTTCATCATCTTTTAAAGAAGGGGCTTGTGTGGTGAATGCTGCCATCCCGATAACCATTGGGAACAATGCAGCGAAGAGAATTTTTTTCATTGGTGAAGTGTTAAGTGGTTTGTATTAAAACTTGCAGATTGAATTTTTATTGTAGATGCAGAATGTTTCCTGATTCCACAAGAATAGTACCATTCAGACAAAAAATCCTGAAGACTTCCGGAAACAGTAAGTTCCTTCAGAGGATAATCGCAATCAATATTCTCTTGATTTTGTTAATAACGTGAGCCTCACGGGACTAATGCTTATGCGAAACTCATGGGAACCTCTAAAAACTCAAATGAACCTCGTAGGATACTTATCCAACGGGGTGAATATCGAATATCGAACAAGGAATAATGAATTTCGAAGTGGATTTCAACTTCATCATTCGATATTCCTTGCCTGCCCCGTATTTCGTGGGGTTCAGTATTCATTATTCGAGGTGCCCTCATGTTAATAAAATAAGTGTAACCCTATAGGTTTTTTTGCGTATCAAAAGGCAATTTTAACAATGCCCTGATTTCCCCCAATCAAACACAACATATCTATGAAAAACCTATTTACCCCGTTGGATAACTTCCGTAGGATGTTCATCCAACGACACAAGAACCAAAATCCTACGGGGTTTACTACCGTCACTACAACGATTAAAACAATTCTCACCCTAACCGCCCTGTCTATGATTGCTGGCGGTTTTTTCATTTTGAAAAGCTTTGATAAACCATTTGAAGAGGGTGATATGCCCAATCCCGACCGCCCTGATCTGGCGTTGAAGCAGGAAATAAAAATCACCAAAGACCCCGCTACAGGCACTGTTCCCCGCGAACGCCTTGCTGCGGCATGGGCAATGGTTCAGCAGCAGAAAGCGCAGAAAAATACGAATCCAATTCCCCTCACCACAGCCAACTGGACAGAGCGCGGACCCAACAACGTAGGAGGCAGAACACGCGCCATCATGTTTGACCCCAATGACGGAACAAAGAAAAAAGTATGGGCAGGCGGAGTAGGGGGTGGATTGCATTACACAAATGATATTACAGTGGCTTCACCAACCTGGGTAAATGTAGATGACTTTTGGGCGAACCTTGCTGTGTCATGCATTGCGTACGATCCTTCTAACACGAATATATTTTATGTGGGAACAGGCGAGGGCTGGTATAATGTAGATGCCATACGAGGTGCCGGTATCTGGAAAACTACAGACGGAGGTGCTACATGGGCACAGCTTGCCAGCACCAATAATTCCACTTTCTATAACGTGCAGAAAATTGTTGTGGAAAGCACAGGCGTTCTGTATGCCGCAACTCGCGCTGGTGGAGTCAGGCGTTCCACTGATAATGGTGCAACCTGGACGCAGGTGTTAGCCGGGGCAGCAGCCGATTTGGAGATCAGCGCTAACGGAACTCTCTTCGCCACAATCGGAATATTTACAACAGGCGGTATTTATAAATCCACAGATGGAACTACCTGGTCGAGCAGTTATGCTTCAGCCGCTGGCGAACAGCGTATAGAAATTGCCTGCGCTCCTTCTGATTTGAATACCCTTTATGCCATGGTTCAGCAGAGTGACTACACATTGAAAAAAATAATGAAGTCCACAAATGCTGGCGGCTCATGGTCAAGTGTAACGCTTCCTACCTGGTGCGATCAGGGCAGTTCTTCTACTGACATGACCCGCGGACAGGCATGGTATGATTTGATTCTCGCAGTTGACCCTAACTCAGCAAGCACTGTTTTTGCCGGAGGTGTGGATGTAATGAAGAGCACCAATTCAGGAACTGCATGGACGCAGGCAACCCGATGGAGCAGTTTTGGCGGATGCGCTGGTGTTACCATTCATGCCGATCAGCACGCGATTGTTTTTCAACCTGCATCTTCTTCCACTATTCTTTTTGGCAACGATGGCGGAATCTACTACACTTCAGATGGAGGAACCACTATAGCAAACAGAAACAGCGGATACAACGTAACCCAGTTTTACGCATGCGCTATGAATGGCACATCCGGTTCAAATTATTTTCTGGCAGGGGCGCAGGATAATGGAACGCAAAAGTTCACTACTGCAGGAATGAATTCCACCACACAGGCAACTGGCGGTGATGGGGCTTATTGCCATATTGACCAAACTAATTCAACTTACCAGCTTACGGCTTATGTATATAATTATGTTTACCGTTCAACAAACGGAGGAACAAGTTTTTCTGCCATCAATACCGATCAGGTTAATGGAGATTTCATCAATCCTTCTGATTATGACGATGCCAATGGAATACTTTATTCTTCTTACTCAACTTCGCAGTTGAATCGCATTACAGGAATCAGAGGTACACCCAGCGCGCCAACCCAAATCAGCATTACCGGAATGACGGATTATGCCGGAACAATCCTATCATCTCCTTATGCTCCCGGAGGAACAACAACTTTGTTTATCGGAACTCAAAACGGAAAATTGTTTAAAGCCACAAACGCGCAGGCAACGCCCACTGTTACCAATATTACTGGCGCATCGTTTAGTGCTGCCGGAACTATTTCATGCGTAGCGCTTGGCGCCTCTGAATCTGATATTCTGGTTACGTTTTCAAACTTTGGTGTTGTTTCTGTTTGGAGAACAACTAACGGTGGTACCACATGGGCAAACGCAGAAGGAAATCTTCCGGATATGCCAATCCGCTGGGCAATTTACAACCCGAATAATTTATCTGAAGTTTTGCTTGCAACAGAAGTGGGCGTATGGTCAACAACCGATGTTACAGTTGGTTCTCCCGTGTGGGCAGCCAACGTAACCGGACTTGCCAACGTTCGCGTTGACATGTTTCAGTACCGCAGTTCTGACAACATGCTGATTGCCGCCACGCACGGAAGAGGATTATTTTCTTCCGATGTTTTTGTTCCTGCAGGCGGTGCGCCCGTTGCTGACTTCACCGGTTCTCCGACAACTCTTTGCGCAGGAAGCAATGCAACATTTACAGATGCAAGCACCAACACTCCTACTTCATGGAGTTGGGTATTTCAGGGAGGCAGTCCTGCAACTTCCACTTCGCAAAATCCTGTAGTGACTTATTCTGCGGCAGGAACGTATTCTGCTTCGCTTACTGCAACAAATGGAATAGGAAGCGATACAAAAAACAGATTGGCTTATATAACTGTAAATGCAAATCCAACAGCAAGCATTACCGTTACTCCGTCCGCCACCATTTGCAGCGGCTCAAACATTACGCTTACAGCTTCGGGAGGTTCAACATATAGCTGGGCGCCCGGTGGACAAACCACTGTAACCAAGACGGTAGCCGGTCTTACAACCACTACTACTTATACGCTTACTGCCACGAATGCAAGCGGATGTACCAACACAACAACAAAAACAATTACTGTTAATGCATTGCCCACTCCAAGCATATCTGCTACTCCCTCTGCAACCGTATGTACCGGAACAATCGTTACATTAACTGCATCGGGCGGCACCACCTATAGTTGGGCGCCAGGCGGGCAAACAACTACTACTAAAACTATTGTAGTAACTTCTACTGCTACTTACACAGTTACGGCAACAAACGCCAACGGTTGTACTAACACGGCTACCAAAACAATTACGCTGGCTGCGCCTCCCACTCCTTCTATCAGCGCAACTCCTTCTTCTACGATATGCAATGGCTCAAGTGTTACGCTTACAGCATCCGGTGGCACCACCTACAGCTGGGCGCCAGGCGGACAAACGACAATAACTAAAATAGTGGTGGTTACTGCAACCGCTACTTACACCGTAACTGCAACAAATGCCAGTGGCTGTACAAACACCGCTACAAAAACAATTACTATGGCTCCGTTGCCAACTCCTTCTATCAGTGTAACTCCTTCTGCTACTATATGCAATGGCTCAAGTGTTACGCTAACCGCATCGGGCGCAACTACCTATAGTTGGTCAGGCGGTGGACAAACAACGGCAAGCGTTACAAAGTCACCAACTACAACTTCTACGTATACTGTAACCGGAACCAATGCGAGTGGATGTACGAACACGGCAACAAAAACAATCACTGTGAATTCTCTCTCCGTTTCCATGAGCAAGACGGATGAAACCTGCGCAACGAATGACGGAAGCGCTACAGCAACACCGACTGGCGCTTCTCCATATACTTATTCGTGGACCCCTGGCGGAGGAGCTACTCAGACAATTTCAAATCTTGTTTCGGGAAATTATACTTGTACTGTTACGGATAATAACGGATGTGTTAAAACTGGCACTGTTACTGTGGGAAATACTTGCAGCGGTCCTGTTGCTGATTTTTCCGGCTCACCTACAACAGTATGTTCCGGAAGCACGGTCAGCTTTACAGATTTAAGCACCGGTGCACCCACATCATGGAGTTGGATATTTGAAAACGGAAGTCCGTCTTCATCCGCATTACAAAACCCTACAGTAACTTACAATTCTGCCGGAACATATTCTGTTTCTCTTACCGCTACTAATTTAAGCGGCAGCAACACCATGGACAAAACCGCATACATTACTGTGCTGGCTTCTCCATCTGTTGTTATGAGCAAAACAGATGCTACTTGTACAAGCACCAATGGAACAGCAACAGCCACTCCATCTGGCGGAACGTCTCCCTACACCTATTCATGGAACACAGGTGGAACAACACAAACAATTTCCAATCTGGCGGCTGCAAGTTATTCCTGCACTGTTACGGATAATAAAGGATGCACCGGAACCGGAACCGTTACCGTAGGTGCCACTGCCTGCGGACCAACAAAACTTCAGCCGGCATATTGCGGTATAACAATTACTTCACTTAGCCAGCCCTTGTATTGCATTGCAGTTTCAAGCGCAACCAATTACCAGTACCGGGTAACTGAACCATCATCGGGCTTTTCATATATATATACAAAGGGTACGGGCAATAATGCATTCGCGATGATTTCTGTTCCCGGTATTCAATATGCTAAAACCTACAAGGTAGAAGTACGGGTTTATGTGAGCGCTGTATGGAGCAACTGGGGGCAGATTTGCACAATAACAACTCCTGCAACAACTCCTTTAACAAAATTACAGACTCCTTACTGCCCGATAACAATTACATCACTTAGCCAGCCATTGTTTTGCGTTGCAGTTTCAGGCGCAACCAACTATCAGTATCGGGTAACAGAACCATCATCGGGCTTTTCATATATATATACAAAGGGTACGGGCAATAATGCATTCGCGATGATTTCTGTTCCGGGCATTTTGTATGGAAAAACCTATAATGTAGAAGTGAGGGCTTATTCAAATACGGTATGGGGCGGTTATGGCGTTATATGTGCGGTGACAACGCCTGCGGGACCTGCATCACAAGATCCTTTATTACGCTCATTCCAACCGAACGCTGAAAAGGATTACACTTTAACACTGCATCCGAATCCTGTTTCAGAAAGTTCTGTTTATTTCACTGTTGAAGGCGCTGTACAGGATGAAGAAGTTCTGATAGAAATTTATAATCTGATGGGAACTAAAATTTATTCAGAGAAAGTAAATTATTCTTTAGGCGATGGCGTGGAGATTAGGCTTGATGAAAAGTTCGTAAAAGGAGTTTACTTTGTGAATGCCATTATTGATGAAAAGAAACTTTACCAGAAGTTTGTGATGACACGGTAAAAACGCTGCAGCCAACATTGAAAATCCCCTTTGAGAGCCCTGAAATAAATTCAGGATAAATCTCAGTTGGGATTTTTCTTTTTATCCCAAACAAATCGGGTGTAGGACAAAATGTACAAATCATTATTTCGTTCCTACGGAACTTTATTAAGAACGCATGGACTCTCTCTCTCTACCACTATTTTATCCCTACGGGATTTTGCTCCGTTAGGAGCATTATATTGGTAGAAATAGTCCATACGAGATAAGATTTAAGCCCCATCGGGGCGAAATATTTTAAATGTGCATTTTGTCCTACACCCAACAAATCCTCCTGAAATTCGTTATTCTTATTTGAATTACCTTTGTATCAATGAAAAGGGAAATTGCATACATCTTTTTACTTTTGTTTATTTTATTTTCCTCCTTCAGAAGTTTTCTTTCTTCTCTATCAGAATGTGAGGTGAAAAATGAAATGTTTTCTTCCGGAGAGGAAGTAACTTATATGACCATGTATAACTGGGGATTCATCTGGCTGGATGCTGGCGAAGTGACTTTTAAGATTCAACTGGACGACTATAAAGGAACGCCCTGCTATCATATCATCGGAGCAGGCGGAACCTATCCATCGTATGACTGGATTTACAAAGTGCGCGATCGTTTTGAAAGCTGGGTGGATACTGCCACCTTGAAGCCATTCCGATACATACGCGATGTGAAAGAGGGTGGAAGAACCTTTTACAACGAATGTTTTTTCAACTTCCACACACTAAAAGCATATTGCGTAACCAAAGAGCAAAAAAAACTGCCGCGCCTCGATACTGTTTCTATTTCTTCTTGCGCCTTTGATCCTATGACCATGATTTTCTTTTCCCGCACCATTGATTATTCTGCATATAAAACGAACGACACAATTCCAATCACACTTTTTTTAGATAACAAAGAGTATCCGCTTTATCTCCGTTATTACGGAAAAGAAGTTTTGAAAATGGACGATAATAATTCATTCAGGTGCATAAAGTTCAAACCAAAGCTGGTGGAAGGAACAATTTTTAAAGGTGGAGAAGGCATGACCGTGTGGGCGACTGATGATAAAAACCGAATTCCGGTTTATGTGGAAGCCCCGATACTTGTGGGAAGTGTGAAAGCAAAAATTATAAGATGGAAAGGGTTGCGAAATAAATTGGAAGCGAAAGTGCAGTAAGAAGTGTGATTGGGAATACATCCGTTTGGGAGGCGCGCTTCGCGCCAGTCCGAAGGACTCCTTCGGAGAAGCAACCTCACAGTTCTAAGCCATGCACTTATTTGTCAAACTTTTCTTTCAGTTTCAGAAAAAACAATTCAATGTATTTATAGGATAATATTGCAATCATTATTGTAATGATAATGTAAATGATAAATAATACGACAGGAGGCAAATCCCAATTGTTTTTTTTACAAAGCATATTAATAAAGAACGGAATAGGTTTGTGATACAAATAAATTCCGTAGCTTATTTTACCTATATACTGCATTATTTTGTTATTCAATAAAGGAGAAATTATTTTGTATTTTCTATCGCTTATAGCAATCATCAATAAAGATACTGTTGAAAGCATAAGAAAAATTTCTCTGCATATAAATAGTGCATTTGAATAAACTAAATGATGGTCAATCAGCTGAGAGATTGAAAAAAAGAGCAGAATAAAAAGAAAACAGGAAGCCGGATTGTATTTATTGATCAGCTGAAAAAAAACATTTTGAACTTTATACGTATTAATGTATGCCAGAAATGCACCAATTCCCAGAGTATGATAATTGGAAAATGGGAATCTTTTTATATAAAATAAAGAAAAGACCAATCCGCAAAGGATGAAAAACACAATTAAATATTTTAATGGTTTCTTATTAAAAAAAATAATAAGCCAAGGCCATAAAATATAAAATTGCTCTTCTACTCCAAGTGTCCAAATGTGGCCTACAAGCGATGATTGATCAATGTCTTCGGAAAAAAACAAAAAGTTTGATGTGTAAGTGAAATAATATATTCCAAATCCGTCATTCCATAACCATAAGTTGGTGAAATATTTAATGCATATTAATGCCAGCAGAAAAAGATAATAAATAGGAAACAGTCGGAGTCCTCTTCGTATAATGAAGTTTATTACGACTGAAATTTTGCCTTTTTCATTTCCTCTATCTTTTGCTTTAAGAAGAATGCTTGTGATTAGAAAACCAGAAATAGTAAAAAATAAATATACACCTTGATTCATGTACTCTATTCTTTTCCATCCTGCATCTGTAATGAAATGAGCAAGCAGAGTCATGGTAACTGCGATAGTTCGCAATGAATCGATTTTTGGAAAATAGCTAATGTATTTGCTCATTTAACTTTATAACTTGTTCGCCAAAAATTTTCCTGTAATGCTTTTCTCGCTCTTGACTAATTCCTCAGGAGTTCCATTAAAAACCAAATGTCCGCCTGCGTTTCCTCCTTCGGGACCGAGGTCAATCACCCAGTCAGCGCATTTGATTATATCAGGGTTATGTTCAATCACAATAAGCGTGTGCCCTTCATCAACCAATCGGTTTAGCGCATATAAAAGTTTTTTTATGTCGTGAAAATGTAATCCAGTGGTGGGTTCGTCAAAAATAAAAAGTGAATTACCTTGTCCCTTGTCTCTTGCCCCATGTCCCGATAAAAATGTTGCCAGTTTCACCCTTTGTGCTTCTCCACCGCTGAGCGTGCTGGAGGATTGCCCTAGTTTGATGTAACCCATTCCTACTTCCTGCAGTAATTTTAATTTAGAAACTACAGCCCCACCTAACCTCCCCGAAGGGGAGGAAATATTTTCTCCCTCCCTAATGGGGAGGGGCGGGATGGGGCTAAAGTATTCCACCGCTTCATCAACTGTCAGTTCAAGAATATCCGCAATGTTTTTATTCTTGTATTCAATTTCCAGCACATCATCTTTAAAGCGTTTTCCTTTGCATGCTTCGCATTCGAGATGAACATCAGCCATAAACTGCATTTCAATCGTCACTTCGCCTTCTCCTTCGCACACTTCGCATCTTCCTCCATCTACGTTGAAAGAAAAGGAGGATGATTTATAGCCGCGCATTTTTGCCAGCGGTTGCGAAGCGAAAAGGTTTCTTATTTCGTCATATGCTTTAATATAAGTGACGGGATTTGAACGCGAACTTTTTCCGATGGGATTCTGGTCAACTATTTCAACGGAAGAAATTTTATGTATATCTCCTTTTATGGTGTCTTCTCTTCCGGTATGATCAACATATCCGTCTTTAATTCTTTTTAGTTCATGATATAAAACTTTTTTTATAAGAGATGTTTTTCCCGAACCGCTTACGCCTGTTACAACAGTGAAAACATTCAGAGGAAATTTTACATCAATATTCTTGAGGTTGTTTTCATGAGCACCTTTCACTTCAACATAATTTTTCCATTTCCTTCTTTTAACAGGAACAGGAATTTTTTCTTTCCCAGTCAGATACTCAATCGTATAGCTTTTTATCTGTGACTTGAAACTTGTGATTTGTGAATTAATATTTCCCTGAAAAACAATTTCTCCGCCATTTGTTCCGGCACCTGGTCCAATATCAATGATTTCGTCAGCTGCATTCATTATTTCTTCATCATGCTCAACCACTATAACGGTGTTTCCTAAATCCCGCAGCGACTTCAAAACTTTTATCAAGCGCTGCGTATCGCGTGGGTGAAGACCAATGCTTGGCTCATCGAGAATATACATAGATCCAACCAGAGAACTTCCGAGAGAGGTTGCAATATTTATTCTTTGCGATTCACCTCCGGACAAAGTATTTGATAAACGATTGAGTGTGAGATACCCAAGTCCTACATCGTCCAGAAACTGAAGCCGCGATGTGATTTCTATTAATAATCTTTTGGCAATTTGCTTGTCATTTGCATCAAGCTGAATGTTTTTAAAGAAGTGAAGCGAATCTTTTACTTGCATGGAAACAATTTCTCCTATGGATTTTTCTGTCACTTTCACATAAGCGGATTCTTTTTTCAATCGTGTTCCCTTGCATTCAGGACAAATTGTTTTTCCTCGATAGCGTGCCAGCATCACGCGATACTGAATTTTGAAACTTTCCTGCTCCAGAAATCTAAAGAAAGCGTTTAGCCCGTCAAAATGTTCGTTGCCCGTCCACAAAAGTTTTTTTTCCTTATCAGTGAGCTGATTATACGGTCGGTGAATGGGGAAATCAAAGTGATGGGCGCTCTTAACCAGTTCATCTTTCCACTTGCTCATTTTTTCTCCGCGCCAGCAGGCAATAGTTTCTTCGTAAATAGAAAGGTTCGTATTCGTTACAATAAGTTTTTCATCAATGCCGATAATGCTTCCGAAACCTTCGCAGGTTTTGCAAGCGCCAATGGGATTGTTAAAACTGAAAAGGTGAACACTCGGTTCGTCAAAGGTGATTCCATCAAGCTCAAAGCGATTTGAGAAAACTTGTATTTCACTTTTGCCTTTTGTCTTTTGACTTTTTACCTGAAGTTCTCCCTGTCCTTCATAAAAAGCTGTTTGAATAGAATCTGCAATACGGTTTTCATTTTCTTTATTTTCCTTTTCAATAGTGAATCGGTCTATGACAAGAAAAATAGTTTCGACATTTATTTTCTTTTTTTTGTTTTCAAAAACTTCTTCAATCTTAATAATTTCTCCATCAATTTCAACTCTTGAAAATCCCTGCTTCTGTAAAAGCAATAATTGTTCATTTAATTTTTTTTCAATCTTAATAGGGGAGAGGAGAGTAGTTTGTGTTCCGTTTTCTAATCCATTAATATAGTTCACTACATCCGAAACAGTATTTCTTTTCACCGGTTTACCTGAAACAGGCGAAAAGGTTTTACCAATTCTGGCGAAAAGAAGTTTCAGATAATCATAAATTTCAGTGGATGTGCCAACTGTTGAACGTGAACTTCTAGAGATAACTTTTTGCTGAATGGCGATGGCGGGAGCAATACCGTGAATATAATCCACATCGGGTTTGTTCATTTTACCCATGAACTGCCGAGCATAAGAAGATAAACTCTCTACATATCTTCTTTGCCCTTCTGCATAAATTGTATCGTAAGCAAGTGATGACTTTCCTGAACCCGAAACTCCGGTGATTACAATAAGTTTATTATGCGGAATGTTTATGCTGATGTTTTTCAGGTTGTGTACGCGCGCTCCTTTTATAGAAATGTTTTTTACTTCTTTGATATATTCTTGAGTTTTCATAATATTATTTTCTGAGACATTATCAAAGTTAGAAGAATTTTACTGGAGGGTATTAATAGGATACGGAGTGGCTCAGGTGGATAACGAAATAATTTTATAAAACGCAATTTGAATTTTATGATGGAGGTCATAATTTCATGGGGCTTCCTTCTATAAATTTACACAAATAATCAAAATATTTATTATGAAAAAAATTACTCTTCTTTTCATCGCTGTTGCGAGCAGTGGGCTACTATTCGGACAAGCTGCAAAAAAAGTTATTGTTGAAGATGAAACAGGAACCTGGTGCGGCTATTGCCCTAGAGGAAGAACAGTTTCGGAAGACATAGAAAATACTTATCCGAATGCAATTACCATAGCAAATCATAATGGAGGTTCTGATACGTATCAGAACACGTACACCCAAAATCTGGATAATGCAATGAATGCGTATGGTTATCCTGGCGGAATGGTAGACAGGTATTTTTTCTCCGGACAGACCTATGTTTGCATGGTAACCTCTGTGTGGAAATCAAAAACAGCAAACCGCCTGCTTTCCACTACCCCTGTCAGCGTTGTTGTCAGCAGTTCCTACGACATAGGTTCAAGGCTGTTAAGTGTAACTGTAAAAGCGAATTTTGTTGCAAATGCTGCTGGTGATATGCGTATTAGCTGCGTGCTGGAAGAAGACAGCATAGTTAATACAAGCGATCCTCAGGAAAATTATATGGGCAACGGATGCTCTTCTCCTGACCCTTCAAGCCCATGGTATAATTATCCTTGTCAGATTTCAAATTATATTCAGAGAGATGTAGTGCGTGCCAATCTTGCGCCCGACTTTGGAACAGCAGGAGTGATTCCTGCTTCTGTAACTTCTGGGCAAAATTTTAGCCAGTCATATACATATACATTACCTTCTTCCTGGGATGCAAATCATATGTCAATTGTTGGTTTTGTTTCTTATTATAATACAAGTGTTAATTCCCGTTCCATATTGAATGCTGCTAAAGTTTATCTGCAAAATACACTAACAAGCGTTCATGAAAATGCTGAATTGAACTCTATCGAAGTAAAACAAAATATTCCCAATCCATTCAAAAATAGTACAGCGTTGCGATTCACTCTTAACACAACAGATAATGTTTCCATTAAAGTGTACAATGCATTCGGGCAAGTTGTGAATGACCTTATTGATTCAAAACTTGTTCCCGGTGAACACACGTTCTATTGGGCTGGTGATGATAACGATGGCAACACCGTTGCAGGAGGGGCATATTATTACACTATTTCAACTTCTACCCAACAAATAACGAAGCCAATGGTTTTTGTTGGACAGTAAGTTTTTTTGCTCAATTGGCTACTTAATGGATGGTTCTTCTGTTAATATTTGTTAAATTTATTACTGTTATAAAATAATATAGTCTATTGTGTAACCTTTTTCTTACCTTTGCGTTAAGAAACTAAATCAACCTCCTCTCCGCATAGATATAAATATCTACCCGCCATTTTTGAAAAGTTAGTTTTATTATTTTTTTAAAATTTATTGCATAGATAAACTTTTACGCTGAAGTTTTAATTATTAACCAATCATCTCCTTTTTGCCATAAGCGGAAAGGAATTAAAACAGTGTAAACTATGCAAGTTCAAACTATGTCCCTGCAAACCGGGACTAAAACAGCCGTCCCATCTAATTTTAAAAATTTAACCGACCGTGAACTCATAGATTTTTATATGAACGGCAATGAACAGTGCCTTACTGTTCTTATTGAAAGACACAAAACACGGCTTTTTTTCTTCATAATCAAAAGAACAAGAAACCGCGACTTGGCTGAAGATGTTTTTCAGGAAACATTCTTCAAAGTAATCCGTTCGCTCAAAGCAGGCAATTATAACGAAGAAGATAAATTTCTTCCATGGGCAATGCGCATAGCCCGCAATATGATTATTGACCATTTTCGAAGGGCAAGCAGAATACGCATGATAAGCACAGTTAGAAACCATGAAGGAGAGTCAGATGATATCTTTAATGTGATTCATGTTAAAGAGAAAATAAGCATCAAGAGCATTGAAAAACGCCAGGCACACAGGCAGATAAGACATCTTATCAAACGTCTTCCGGAAGAACAGAGACAAGTACTTATAATGAGAGAGTATTTAGATATGAGTTTCAATGAGATATGCAAAATGACAAAGATGAATCTGAACACGGCTTTGGGGCGCATGAGATATGCAATAATCAACCTGAAAAAGATGGCAAACGAGAAGAATCTTAGTTATTAATCTTAGCGGTTAGTTTCTGGCTGTAAATAATAATTATTGCTCATACAATAATTTTTTTTTCGTGACGTTATCTCTTCATACTTCATCAGTAGAAACAATGAAACAATTAACCAAATACAATTTTATATGCAGAAAAACTCTACTCATTTTCCTAACGCCTCGTTTATTCCTCATGACAAAAAAGACATGAAGGAAATCTCATCTCTGGAACTTCCCAGCGATGCAGTGATTCAAAATATCATCAACTTTTCAAAAGCGCTTAAGATTTCAAAATCCCGCGAAGTTGGATTGATTGAGATTATTTTGAACTGAAAAGCCCTTTTTTAGTGAGCAAAGCCGAAGTTGCTTTATTCCTGATTCTCTCTATCGGGAAACATTACCTTTGTTTTTCTTAACTGAAGAATCATGAACGAGAAACTTATTGCTTTTGAACGCCTGCTCACCATCATGGATGAACTGCGGGAAAAATGTCCCTGGGATAAAAAACAAACAATAGAATCTATCCGACACTTAACCATAGAGGAAACTTACGAATTATCCGATGCCATTATGGAAAAGGAAATGGATAAGATTAAAAAAGAGCTTGGTGACTTGCTCTTGCATATTGTTTTTTATTCCCGCATTGCATCAGAGACAAATGAATTCAATATTGCCGATGTTTGCAATTCTCTCTGTGAAAAACTCATTCACCGTCATCCGCATATTTACGGAGATGTAAAAGTGAAAGACGAACATGAAGTAAAAAGCAACTGGGAAAAACTGAAACTAAAAGAAGGAAAAACGAAAAACAAATCCGCGCTTGAGGGAGTGCCGAATTCGCTTCCTGCAATAATAAAAGCACACCGCATTCAGGAAAAGGCGAGAGGCGTGGGCTTTGACTGGGAAAAACCAGAACAGGTTCTTGAAAAAGTACATGAAGAAGCAAATGAACTTCAACAAGAGTTTCTGAATAACGGAAAAGTTGAAGAAGAGTTCGGAGACCTTCTTTTTGCGCTCATCAATTATGCCCGCTTCATAAATGTGAATCCTGAAGATGCCTTGGAAAAAACCAACCGTAAATTCATCAAGCGTTTTCAGTATCTTGAAACAGAATCTGCAAAAGACGGAAAGAAGATGGGAGAAATGTCACTCGCGGAAATGGATGTTTACTGGAATATGGCGAAAAGTCTTTAGCATTGATATTTCTTATATCTTTGTATTATCGCCATGAAGCTTACAATAATTAACATTGATCTTTTGAGAACGTAAGCAACCTTTTTGACTTTTCTGCGTCTAAATTTCAAACCAACACAACAAGTGGTTAGATATTTATCATTTATTGCCTTAATTTTTTGTTTCATTATTGGAAACAACTCATTCGGTCAATCTGCATGCCCATCTGTTTCTGTTACTCCGGGTAACGTAAGCATTTGTAGCGGCTGCACCACGCTCACCGCTACCGTGCAGGGTTCAGTTGCTACAACGTCTTATTCAGTTGCTTCTACTGCATACACACCATTCTCTTACAATACCGGAACTCCTGTTTTGGTGAACATTGATGACCAGTGGTCG